>JADLCA010000126.1 GCA_020847495.1 Candidatus Hydrogenedentota bacterium
ATGTCTCCGATCTCGTCCAGAAAGATGATGCCCCTGTTTGCGAGTTCAAACCTGCCGGGCTTGGAGGAAATGGCCCCGGTGAATGCTCCCTTTTCGTAGCCAAACAACTCGCTTTCCAGCAATTGTTCGGGCAGCGCGGTGCAATTCACTTTCACAAAAGGCCGATCGCACCGCCGGGACATCCGGTGAATCTCGCGGGCCACCATATCCTTTCCGGTGCCGCTTTCACCGCGAATCAAGCAATTCAAGTCGGTTTGCGCGATCTTCTTGATGACTGCGCGCAACTCTTGAATCGCGGGGCTTATGCCAATGAGCAGCGAAGACTCCGCCGTTCCGCCACGCTGCGAAAAAACGCTTCCGGGAAGCGGAGAGGGTCGCCTCGCGGCCTCGAAGGCCCGGTTCAATGCACCCCGCAAATCGGCCAGGCTGAATGGCTTCGGCAGGAAGTCCGTGGCCCCGCGCCGCATGCATTCGATGACGAGTTGAGGAGGGGAATCTACCGCCACGCAGATGACCCGGGGACGGGCGGGGCACTCCACGATCATGGTGACGGCTTCTTCAGTGAGGCCCGCCTCCGCAAGCAACTCCATGACGACAGCCGCGACAGGCAATTCCTCCCCCAAGCTCATGACCTCGGCCAGGGAACTGGCGCCTCGCACTTCGAATCCGGATCGCGCGAGACCTTTTTCAAGGGCCCAGCGCACTCCAGGGTCGGTGTCCAGGATGACAATGAGGCGGGCCTGTGTAGGAAGCACTTCTATCGAGTTGGCATTGTCAGCCGGCATCATCAGGCCATCTCCCAGCGGCGCGCGGGACTGGTAGCATTACGAGGAAGCTGAATCCGAACCGTGGCGGCGCGTCCATTGCGCGATTCCACGCTCATCGTTCCACCGCAACTGTGTACCGTGCGTTCCGCGAGGAGAAGTCCGGGGTTACTTCCGCCGGAGTATATCACGCCTTGAGCGCCATCCGCGAGCGATGGGGTCTCGCGCGAAAAGCCTTCGTTCGAGATCTCGAAGACGACGTGTTCCTCATCCGCTTCAAAGAGCCTCAAGACAAGCAGGCCGCCCACTTCCACGGTACGCAGAGCCCCCAGGATGATGTCGAGGAAGGTGCGCGCGAGGGCCGCCCCATTCAGGAGGACGCATTCACAGTCGGAATCAAACTCGCGCACGACGCGCACCGAGCGATTCTGAATGGCCACGCTGAGCATATCGAGCGCCTGATCGACAAACTCCGCCAGAGTGACGGTTTCAATGGCGTTCTCGCGAAGAAGCGAGAGCTTGCGGAACTCCTGAGTCTGCCGGCGAAGTCGGTCCACGTTTTCTTCGATAATCTCAAGACCCTGGCGGGCCTCTTCGCTCACATTGGTTTCCGCGACGAATTCGCTCGCGGTCTGGATAGCAGTCAACGGCTGGATGAAGTTTCGCGCCAGTTCCACCGCGATGTTGCCGAGGGAAACATGGTGGGCCACGTGGTACAAGAGTTGCCCCCGCTCCCATTCAAACGCCAGGAAATAGGCGCACGTGTCCAGGAACTCCGAATCGGCGGAATCGCAGGCGTGGTTGTTCGCAAGTAGAAAGGCCACGGTGCTGGTCGTGCGGTTCCTCCAGACTTGGGGAAATACGAGCGACGCGATGTCCTGAAAATCGACGTTGCAATACTGCTCCAGGCTTTCTTGGATCAAGAGACCGGGATCCGCCTCCATCAGGAGCGAATCGTATGCGCTAATCGATACTGTCCCCGCCCCGTGAAACTCGACCTCCTCCGCGCCTGGCTGCTGAATGGCAAACAGGAGCTTGCGCCGGCCCGGGCTGCACAGGGCGAGACCGCGCAACGGCAGATGATTGGCCAACTCCGCAAACACCTGCCGGAAGAGCGACTCGTCGGTGTAGTACTCGTTCGACATCTGTGCGAGTCTGAGCAGAGCCTTGAGGCGTGCATTGCTGGTGCCGCAGGCAGCCGCGTACTGGCGAATATCGCTGGTTGCGGCCTCAACGCGGACCCGCAACTGCTCCCGCTCTTCCAGCAGCAGGCGGAACAGCTCCGCCCGTTCCGTCAAGATCGCGTGATGGGCCAGGGCCCGGCTGACAGCCGCCCGCAAGGTGAGCAGATCGGCAGGCTTGCAAAGATAGTCAAACGCCCCGCTGCGCATCGTACTGATGACCGTTTCAGTGCTGGCATCCCCCGTCAGAACGACCAGAACCGTGCAGGAATCCTGGCCCGAGAACTCCGAAAGCAGATCCAAGCCGCTGCCGTCGGGCAGGCCGAGATCAATGAGAGCGCACGCGTAGACCCCCTTCTCAAACAGGTCCCGCCCTTCGGCGCAGGTGGCAGCACATTCACACTCCAGCCCTTCCCGGCGGAGCACTTCCATCAGGAAGTTGCGCTGCACCTTGTCGTCTTCCACTACCAGAAAACGAGTCGACATTCCTTCGGCGTATGTTCTCTCCAAGCCGGCCCCACTCACTGACAGTTTGCGCACTAAATTTCGGAGCAGTATATAATTAGGATGGTACAGCACAAACAGGGACTTGTCAAGAATGCGGTGATGTGCCGGGTCACTGCTTGTCAGAATATAGAAAATAGTTGTCAAAGCTGAACACCTTACTGCCATGTACGATGATGATTCTGAAGGTGAAAGCGACCTGCTTGTTATGTAACATAAATACCCGCAATGCTTTAGCTTCTGATTCTCCCGGCATTTCTTTCAGGCATGCTCTTTGCTTTTCTATAAGCGCTGGGAGGGAGCCTAAATGGATGATATCCAAAAGCTGAAGACCGCCATTGACGATCTTCAGAATCGTCTTCGTGAGGAAATCCAACTGCGAACGGAGTTGGAACGTCGTTGCCATCTACTTGAGAAACTGGCCTATCGCGATCCTTCGAGCGGTCTTCGGACAGAAACGTACCTCCACGCGCGCGTGCGTGAGGAGATCGAGCGCTCCATTCGCTACCCCGCCGCGACTACTCTGGTGACCCTGTGCGTGCCCGACGATGCTGCCGACGCCCTTCCCCGGCTTGGTATGCACCTGACAGACGAGCTTCGCTCCACGGACCAAGTGTTCAGCCTGAATCGCAGGGGACTTGCCATTCTTCTTGTTGAAACCCCGGAGGAAGGGGCCCGCCACCTCCTGGAGCGGCTCGGTTCCGACCTGAAGCAGTTCGTCAAAAGGTATGGGTGCACGGTGACAAGCTTCCCCGTCGACGCCAACCTCGCCGAGGACTTCATGAACCTCGCAATCGAGCGTCACAAGGGGATGACCGAGAAGATGCATGCCGACGGTTCGGCCGGGCAAGTGTCACAATCAATGCACTGAGCCTTTCGCGCCCATGACGTGACTCCCCATCGCCGGAGTCGGCACCCTGTTTGCTCCAACCCATTCCCGAGTGGTAGTGTCTCTTTGCCGCGCCGCGGAGTGTGCACTTCGCGCGGATCCAGGGCTGTCCACACACGACGCTGTCGAGGAGTTGCGCTTTCCCCATGAAGGCCGTCAAATGGTTTGCCCCGCATGACATGAGGCTGGTCGAAGTTCCCAAGCCGGTCCCCAAACCCCATGAGGCGCTCATCCGGATCGAATCCACAGGCGTGTGCGGGTCCGACATGCACTACTACACGGACGGGCGAATCGGCAAGACGATCATCACGGAACCTCTGATTCTAGGGCACGAGTACGCGGGGATCGTGGAATCGGTGGGCGCGGACGCCGACGCTTCCCTCGTGGGCAAACGGGTGGCCGTAGAACCCGGTATCCCGTGCATGAAGTGCGAGCATTGCCTTCGCGGCCGTTACAATGTGTGTACGGCCCTCCAGTTCCCCGGGGGGCCCCCCTATGATGGAGCCTTGGCCGAGTACATCGCGGTCCACGCGGCCTTCTGCTTCCCGGTACCTGATGTGATTACACCGGCGGAAGCGGCCATGATCGAACCGCTGGCGGTCGCGCTGCATACCATCGAGCTGGCTCACTTGGCGCCGGGCGAAACGGTGGCAATCCTGGGGCTGGGACCCATCGGGCTTTTGACCGCGCAGGTGGCGCGGCTGGCGGGCGCTGGCAGAATCTACGGGACCGACCTGCTCGATTACCGTGTGGACGTGGCAAAACGTTATGGAGTGGATACCGCCTTCAACGCTGAGTCCCGCGATTCGGTGGAAACCCTCATGAACGATACCAACGGCCGTGGGGTGGACCTCGCGGTTGACTGCGCGCGCTCCACAGTGACCCCTGCCATCGCCTGCCGTGTTGCGCGCCCCGGAGGACGCTGCATCCTGACCGGCATCTCCGGCGAGGAATATGGGCAATTCCCTGTGGACATCGCCCGGCGCAAAGAGTTGACCATCACGTGGTGCCGGCGTGTCCGGTTCAACTTTCAGACCGCCATTGACCTGGTGGCCGCCGGACGGATCGATGTCCGCTCGCTGGTCACTCATTCTTTCCCGCTGGCCCAGTCGCGCGATGCCTTTGAATTGGTGAGCCGGGCGGGCGACAATGTCCTGAAGGCCTCGGTCGATCAGTAATTGGTCCTCCCCTGTGCGAGGCAGTAGAGGTGCAAATCCCATGTTGAAGAAGATCCTATTGGGCGCTGGGATAGTCCTGGCTCTATTGGTGCTGCTCATTGTGACCTTCGTGGGGCCGTGGCCCACCTATGCATCCTCCGATGTGACCCGGGAAGACTACTTTCGGGAAGCGGCCTTGCTGGTGGACAAACAAGCCGCGGAATCCAGTCTGAACAATCCGGGCCCGCTTCAGGCGGGTTGGGGTAGCGCCCGCCTGACGCCACCGGTAGGGACCCCGCTGGCCGGGTTCGGCGACCGTGAGGGCAAACCTTCGACGGGGATTCACGACGAGTTGGAGGTGAAGGCCGTTGCCTTGAGCGATGGCAAGGACACGGTGGTACTGGTAGGCTCGGATATGCTCATCGTACCCGACAATATCGCAAACGCGGTTCGGGCCCAGGTGGCGGAAAAGACTGGACTATCCGCTGACGATATCCTGTTCAATGCCTCACACACCCACTCTGGACCCGGCGCCTGGGGCCCCGGCGTCATGGCGTCACTGTTTGCCGGCTCATACAACGATGCCATCGTCGCGGAACTCGCGCTGGCCTTTGCCAGTGCCATTGGCGTGGCACATTCCGCGCTCGCGCCCGCTTCGATCGCCCACGGCAGCGTGGACGCTCCCGAGTATATTCGAAATCGCGCCCGGGACACCGGAACCGTGGACAGCCAACTGAGCTTCCTTGTGCTGCGGAGGCAGGACGGGAAGGAATGCCATGTGGTTTCCTACTCCGCCCACGCGACAGTCCTTGGGGGCTCCAACATGGAATTCAGCGGGGACTATCCGGGCTACCTGAAGCGGGCCATCGAAACCAGGACGGGCGGCACGGCGGTATTCCTTTCCGGGGCCGTGGGGAGCATGAGTCCCCAGATCGAGGGTGCCGACGGGTTCGAACGCGCCCAGGCCATGGGCGAAGCCCTTGCGCAGAAGGTTCTGGAAGGCTGTGAAGGTCTGACCTTCCAGGACTCGGTCGATATCGCCTCCGTGGGCTTTGCGTTCGAGACGCCTCCCATGCAGTTGCGCCTCAGCCAGGAATGGCGCCTGTCGCCGTATCTGCTGCCGCTGCTTGGAGTGGACGATACCGCCTGGGTCACGGGAGTTCGCATCGGTGATGTCTTCCTCTATGGAACTCCCTGTGACATGAGCGGAGAAATCAGCCGCGAGCTGAAACAGTGGGCGCGGAACGAGGGCCTCGCGCTGTGGGTGCTCAGTTTCGATGGAGACTACGTCGGCTACATCTCGCCGTACAAGTACTACTCGCTGTCCAAGGAACAGACGTACGCCTATGAGATGTACGTGATGTCCTGGCTGGGCCCCAACCAGGAGGCCTTCTTCACGGAACTTCTGCGCTATATGTGCGCCGCCATGAGACCTGGACTGGTTGAGAGCTAGCGGCCAAACCGCCGTATGACTGCCCCGTTACGCCCACACGAAAGAACGAAACTGGAGACCCAAGCAGGACCATGTCTGAAAACTTCTCTTCCTGCCCGCCTTCAGGGCGGGAACATGTCGCGTTGGCGTCCCCGCTGCCGGATGCGCCGCGCGACAGTAGCTTTGTGTGGCCGGTCCTCGTGGTCGTGGGCGGTATCCTGCTGATTGCGGCGGCGGCACTCCTGGAAGAGCGCTCTCAGGCGGGCGCGCCGTGGCGTTACGCGCTGATGGCCCGCTCCGGGAACGCGCCTTGGGAAGGCACAATCCCGATTCAGGTGCGGAAACTGCCCCCGGAAAACTTCCCACAAAGTGGCTTTCTGAAACAGGTCCAGTCCGCGGGTTCATCTCTGGAAGGCGTGGACCTTTCGAGCCTGGAACTTCGCGAGAGTCTCGTGTCCGCAGACTTGCCCCAGGGGCAGTGGGAAGCGCTGTTGGATTCGGGCCGCGTTCCTGCTCCCGGCGCGCGAGAAGTTTTGGCAGGTCACTTCACCCGCTTGGATCAATTCACGATCAATGGCGAAACCTACTCAGCCGTGGGGCGCATGAAGCGCGCGACGGCGGGTCTTGCATTCTCGTATCTCATTCCTCGCGCTGCAGCGCTGGAGGAGGTATACAATACCGAGGCGGGAGGTAGTACCGGCTGGCTGGATCCCGAAGGACAACTGCGCGAGTTTACGGAAGAGGACCAGAAGCGGTTCGAGCAGGAGGAACAGCAAGTAGTCGTGCCGCTGATCCCGGCGGCACGCACCCCAGCGATTATCTGCTTCCTGGGGATCGGCATCGTCGCCGTGGGCGGCGCATTTCTCCAGCTTCGATTACTGCGCCGGTTCAATGCGCGAAACACAGTCTTCTGCGATATCATCGATCCTCTGGCGCAGTTTCCCCGGGTCACCGTGTCGATCCACGTCATCTGCTACGGGGCCTACTTCGTGACGGGCCTTGCGGCATTCCTCTTTCCGCGGGCCAATCTCCAGTTGCTCACGTTCGTGACCGAAGTTTTCACGACAGGCAACCTGGCGGAACTGGGTCAGGCTTATGTGAGCGGCAATGTCATGGCCGCGGCCTGGCACACCTTCATGAACAATTTCATTGTGGTGACCGTCGGCTCAGGCGTCATTCCCTCTCTGGTCCTTCCGTTCTGGGGCGCATTCAAGACCGTCCTGAATCTCGGAGTGGCGGGTTTCGCAATGGCGCCGCTGTGGGCGGACATTCTCGCCCGGTTCACCTACCACTCCGTGACGCGTGCGCTCGAGATCGAGGCGTATACGATTGCGGCCTTCGCGATTGTGCTGTACCCCGTTTACATGCTACGCGCGTTTCAATCAGATGACTTTCTAGGGGGACTCAAACGCACAGGGGCGATGGTAGGCTGGGGCACGGTACTGTCGGGCGTCCTGCTGCTGATCGCCGCCTTCTACGAAGCCATCACGATCATCATCATCGGCTGAGAAACACATTTGTAGCCCGATCCTGCTTCTACCTGTGGTACTGAACAAGCTCCAGAATAACCACGGGGGCACGGGGAGCACGGGGAATTCGCTTGCAGGAGAGCATCCTCAACCGGGTAATCTGGAAATAACGAACTGCTTCGCACGGACGAATCCGTAAGCGATAATAGTGAGGGCCTGGCGCACTCGGTTTTGCCCCCGGTGTGAAATGGAAAGGCCTGAATCCGCACCAAGTGGTGACAACGACTGTGAGACCTGTCCAGGCTGATCCTCTAAAGAAACGAGAGAGACGAGACATGCTGCACACCATCGCAACAGGAATCTTGATCGCGGCGGCCGCCGCAGCCACAGATGATTGGAACACGCTCGAGTCGGAACTCGACCCGGACTACCGTCCCCGCAAGATGGTGCCGCCCCTGATGGACCTCGGTTAAACAGAGACTGCCACCTATTAATACACTCCTCTTTCTGCCTTTGCCGCTGCAACTATCGCTGCTTTGAGATAGAGGCAACTCACGGGCGAGACGCCCGTACCCCTTTCTGGTCACTTTTCCTATTCGGTGTCATCGGTGAAATCGGTGGATGAGGTTCTTCCATGTGGCGGCGGGGGTACGTCGATGGGAAAGGAGATTCTTCCCACTCCCGGCGGGTACGTGGAGACGGCCAGCCGCGTGTCAGCCGGCGGTGCTGCCGGTGCGGTAGCCTGCAAGGTCGAGGGTCACGTAGCGGTAACCGGCCTCGGTGATCGCGGCGACGAGCGCGTCGCGCACGGCCGGATCCACGAGGCGAGAGACATCCTCGGGATCGACTTCAATCCGGCAGAGGTTCCCGTGGTGGCGCGCCCGGTATTGGTGAAAGCCGAGCCGCTTCAATGCCTCTTCCGCTTGCTCGATCTTCTTCAAGTCCTCAAGGGTTACGCGCGTACCCACGGGAAAACGGGAAGACAAACACGCAAAGGACGCCTTGTCGGCGGTGGGCAGTTTGCGCCGGGTGCTGAGAATGCGGATCTCCGCCTTGGTCATGCGCACCTCGACGAGCGGCGCAACAACGGCCAACTCCTTCGCGGCGCGCGCGCCGAGGCGCGTCGAGTCAACGAGGTCGTCGGTGATCTCTCCATACGCCAGGACAGCGATGCCTGTCTGCTCCGCATAGGCGCGCATCTTGGAGAACAACTCCGTGCGGCAGTGGTAGCAGCGCGTACCATCGTTGGCGAGGTAGGCGTCGTTCGTGAACTCATTGGTGAACAGAACTTCGAAGTTCCAGCCGCGTTCCCTGGCGAGGTCCAGGGCTTCGCGCACTTCCGATCGCGGGATGCTGGGAGAATCGCCGAGAAGAATCCGGGCCCGAGACCCGAGCAAATCGTGCGCCACGTCGGAGAGATAGGTTGAGTCCACGCCTCCGGAATAGGCCACGGCAAGTCCCCCATATGACGCGACAAGCGTCTTGAGGCGCTCTTCCTTCGCAAGCGCGGTCTCTTCCAATAAGGCAGTGGCGGTATCCATAGTGGCCTTATGACGCCACAAGGGCGGGTTGCTCTAGACTTCCGAGGGCGTAATCTCCGGCGAGGCGTTCCAACGTGACGCTGCGGACCTCGTTTTCCAACTGTTCACTGGAACGAACGGCGACCCGGATGTAATTCCCCGTGTACCCGGTCCAATAGCCGTTCTCCTCGTGCTCGAACAACACCTCAACACTCTGCCCGAGACGCGCTTCGTAAAAGCCGCGCCGCTTGACATCGCTGGCCCGGCGGATACGGGCGCTGCGCCGGTTCTGGGTGGCCGTATCGACCTTGTCCGGGTAGCGCGAAGCGGCCGTGCCCGGCCGCTCGCTGTACTTGAACACATGCGCGTAGGCAAGGGGACTCTCTTCGAGGAGGCGCAAGGTCTCCTCGAATTCGCTCTCGCCTTCGCCGGGAGTCCCCACAAGGATATCCGTGCCGAGACACAAGCCTGGCACCGACCGGTGCGCGTGCCAGATGAAATCGAGATAGGCCTCGCGAGAGTAGCGGCGTTTCATCAAATGCAGAACCTTGTTGGACCCTGACTGCAAGGGAACGTGCAGGTACGGCACGAGGGCGTGATCGTCGCGGTTCATCAATTCGAAGAGGTTCTCGGGAATCGTGGTCGGCTCGATGGAACTGATGCGAATGCGTTCGACACCTTCGATCTCGTTAAGCCATTCGACCACGTCGACGATCGTCGCCTCTTCGTACGCGTAGGTCCCCACGTTGACCCCGGTCAGAACGATTTCCTTGGCGCCTCGCTCGGCCAGGCTTCTGGCCTCCTGAATGAGGTTGTCCATCGACCGGCTGCGCGCACGGCCGCGTGCGAAGGGGATGATGCAGAAGCTGCACATGAAGTCGCAGCCATCCTGAATTTTGAGATTGGCGCGGCGGGTCAGTGGCGCGTCGCCCGTGATCTCGATGGTGAAATCGTCGCGGTCGATGCGGTCGCGCACCACGAGCGGCGTGTCGTTCTTGCCCGCGGCTACATAGTCCAGAACGTTCAGCTTCTCCTGGTTGCCCACGATGAGGTCCACGCCTTCGATCTCCGCGAGCGTCCGGTATCCCATCTGGCTATAGCATCCAATGACCGCGGTGTAGGCATGGGGATTCTTGCGAATGAATGAGCGGACGAGTTGACGGGACTTGGAGTCGGCTTCGCCGGTCACCGTGCACGTATTGATAATGCCGAGGTCCGCGTTCTGGCCGAAAGGGACTACTTCGTAGCCCGCCGCCTCGAGTTGCTCCGCGATGAGGGAGGACTCGGACTGGTTGAGCCGGCATCCGAGTGTGTGGACGGATGCCCTCTTGGCTTCGCATGAATGCTGTGTTAAACCGTTGCGCATGAGTCTCAAAACCGGGGCTCGGGGCGATTACTTCTTCGCCGCGGTGGTCTCCCGCCGGATCCATTCCGATAACAGACGCACACCGTAACCCGTGGCGTGTTTCGTGTCCCAGTATGGCACGTTCTTCACACCCCACGCCGTGCCCGCGATATCAATGTGCGCCCACGGCGTGTCCTTCACGAACTCCTTCAAGAAGCAGCCGCCCATGATGGCACCCGCCTCCTTGGGAGGACCGATGTTGCTCAGGTCGGCGTGGGTGCCTTCGATTAGTTTGCCATAATCGTCCCACAAAGGGAAACGCCAGATGCGCTCGCCGGTGGCATCGGCCGCGCCCTGCAGCGTGGAGAAGACCTTGTCGTTGTTGGCCATGACGCCCGCCGCGTGGTGCCCCAGCGCCACTACGCAGGCCCCCGTGAGGGTCGCCAGGTCCACGATGACGTCGGGGCGGTAGGTATCCACCGTGTAGGCCAGCGCATCGGCCAGAATGAGCCGGCCCTCAGCGTCGGTGTTGTTGACCTCGATGGTCTTGCCGTTATACGCGCGCACCACATCGCCGGGGCGTTGTGCGCGGGAACCGATAACATTCTCGACAGCGGGGACGACGCATACGACGTTCACACGGGGCTTGGTCTGCACGACGGTGCGCATGGCCCCCAGCACGGCTGACGCGCCGCACATGTCGAACTTCATCTCGTGCATGCCTTCGGAGGGCTTGATGCTGACACCGCCGGTGTCAAACGTGATTCCCTTGCCAACGAGTGCGAGTGTCGGCAGTTCGGGTCCGCAATGGTACGAGAGCAGGATCAGCTTGGATGGCTGGCTGCTGCCGCGCGAAACGCCGAGCAAGGCATTCATGCCCAATTCGGACATTTTGCCTTCATCCAGAAAGTCGTACGCGCACCCGTAGTGATCGGCGATACTCTTGGCTTCGTAGGCAAGCTGGGCGGGGGTCAGGTCGTTCGAAGGACGATTCGCCAAGTCGCGGGCCCAGTTGGCGTTTTCGCACACCGAGGCCGCGTACCGGCAATCCGCCTTCAGTGCGGCACCCTGCGCCTGATCCGTGCACAGGACTCCGACACTGGCAACGCATCCACTGAAGGCGTCCGGGGATGTGGCTTTGAACTTGTCGAAGCGGTACTGGCCGAGGCAAACGCCTTCGACAAAGGCAGCGGCGGGCCAATCGCTCGCGCACTCGAGAATGACACGTTCGATGCGATCGCGCCGCAAGGACTCGACTGCCCTGCCGCCAGCGCGACGCAGGTTTTCGGGGGTGCAGGTCCCGGGTTTGCCGACGCCCGCAAGTAGCACGAGGGCGTAAGCATCCGTGGACGAGGGGAGCGCGTAGACTTCTTCTGCCTTGCCCTTGAATACGCCGGACTCCTGGAGGCGGACAATGGCCGCGGCCTCATCGTCGGTAAGCACGGACGAGACAGGCCCGGCGACGTCAGACACGGGCACCACAAGGGCGGTACGCACCGCGCTGGCTGGCAGATCACCCGACAGAATGAGGTCGAAATCCATCAGAAGTCCCCCCGAAAAAGGTGAGTGTCGCTATGGATCGCGCGAAGGTATTCGCGTCTATGCATGAATGCCGAGCAGCCGTTCCGCGGCGGTCGCGGTCTGGTCGATGAGCGTGGCGATGGTCATGGGCCCGACGCCGCCAGGGACCGGCGTGATCATGCTGGCGCGCGCGGCCGCGGGCGCGTAATCCACATCGCCCACGTTGCCTTCGTTGTAGCCCGCGTCCAGCACGACGGCCCCTTCCTTAACCCAATCGCCCTTCACGAAGTTGGCCTTGCCGACGGCCGCCACGAGGATATCGCCCTGCCGTGCGATTTCCGGAAGGTCCTTTGTGCGCGAGTGGCAAATGGTTACGGTCGCGTGGCGCGCGAGCAGCATCATCGCCATGGGTTTACCGAGAATCGGGCTGCGGCCAATGACGACGGCGTGCTTGCCTTTGATCTCCACCTTGTAATGGTCGAGCAAACGCATCATGCCTGCGGGCGTGCAGGAGCCAAATCCGGGCAGATCAAAACTCGTCGTGCCGAAGCTGTGGATCGTGACACCGTCCACATCCTTGGAAGGCACAATGGCCTCGAAGGCAGCGCGCTCGTCGATCTGCTTGGGCACGGGGTGCTGCAGCAGAATGCCGTGTATGGCGGGGTCGGCGCTGAGTTCGGCGATCCTGGCGACCAGTTCGGCGGTCGTCGTGGTCTCCGGCATGTCCACCCGGAGCGATTTCATGCCCACGGCCTCGCACCGCTTGCACTTCATCTTCACGTAGGTGGCCGAGGCCGGGTCGCTGCCCACCAAAACAGTTGTGAGACAAGGCGTTACGCCAGTACGCTCCACAATGGCCCGCACCCGCACCGCGCACTGCTCCAGGATCTGCTGAGAGACGGTTTTGCCGTCCATGATAATAGGTTGCGTAGACATGTCCGGGATTATACCGATCGTGGGGCGGGGATGTGAAGCGCCAAGACGCCCGGCGTGAAAGCCGAGCGCTACCAGGAGCGCCGGCATCCCTGCCGGCTCTTCCTGACCCCAGCGAGGACTCCGGCGCTCACAAGACGTTTCAGGACTACCCAGATCGATCTCGTCAATAACGCCCACCTTCCACAGCAGGTGTCCTCTGGCTCCGAAGACGCACGGCGTGACGTAGGGCCGCACTTTCAGCGCTCAAGAATAGAGGGCACGCCGTTCACCCTGGGCGGCGCTTCGCTCTGCCCAGGGCTAACATGGTGTTGGCCTTTCAGGCCGCAATGCAAGAAGCGGCCGACACGGAAGTGCCAGTCGCAGAAGTATCCTTCCAATCTGCGCGCGTTCCAAGAGCTGTGGTCAGGAGTTGGAGCGCCACGCCCGCATCATCCCCGAGAGGCCGGGGACATATTCGCGAATGCGGGGTTTGTCTGCACTCTTGTCTTCCTTGGCGCCTTGGCGGCTTTGCGAGAGGTCAGGTTAAAGACGCCCGGCGTGGAAGCCGGGGGCTACAAGGATTGCCGGCGACTCACGTGCATCTAGCCCTCGTCGGGGAGGTGGGTGGGGCCTTTGCCGACTTTGCTTTGAAAGGTGTTCTTGCGTTCGCTGACCATGCGGTCGGCCATGCGGGTGATCTGGCGCGAAAGCCACATGAAGGTGGCGTGCCCTTCGCTGTAGTCCGCCTCGCCGATGAAGCCTACACGGCCGTTCTCCTGCAGAGAGAGCGCCTGTGCAAAACTGGTCTTCGAGCCCGGGTCATACACGGCGCAGGTCTTGCCGCCGTGCTTTTGCACGACCGAGAACGAGGGAATGTCGCTAGGGCCGTCGGCGATGTAGATCATGTTCTTGAACGGCACGCGCCGTTCGTCCTCGGGGATCGTGTCGTTGACGCTGATGCTATCGACCTTGTTCACGCCCTTGTTGATCTCGAAGAGTGCGCGGGTCTTCGTGGTGTTGTCGAGAAAGCCTGCAATCTGGCTGATAGGCCCCTGCTTGGGCACGCCAGAGAGGTCCGTATCCGGACCGGCGGGCTCTTCGATGAATTCGGAGGCGTAGATGCCCGCGAGATACGGAGCGATGCGCGAGCCCCGGATCATCTCCGCGAGTCCCGTGCTCACGACGTAGTGTTCCAGGCGCAGGTCGCTTTCGGCGTAACGCGGATCCTGCAGGAGCGCGCGCAGGCGCTCGAACAGTTCCGGTATGCCACAGTAAAACTCGAGCCTCTCCCCCACTTCGCGCAGACGCGCGTTGGACAAGCCCGCCAGGCGGCCGCATTTCACATAGGAAAGCAGGTGGCCCAAGTAACAGGTGTCGCGTTGCACGGTGATGCCTGCGCGCTTGTAGTATTCCGGCAGCGCGTTGACTTCCTTCCAGAATGCATCCTCGTCGATGCCGTACGCGTCGAACAATGGCTTCTGCATGTAATGCGGGGAGAGGGTCTTATCGAAATCCCACACGACTGCGATGACATTCTGTAGAAACAGCCCTTTTTCCGGCACCTGGAATCGTCCTCCTCATTCACCTACCAACTGCGGAGGATAGCAAGCTATGGGCGGGCCGGACAACTCGCGAAACACCCGTCACCATCCTTGCCCCTTTCCGCCCGCGCGGCTATACTCGGGTGCGTCACGTAACACGGGTGGATGCACCTCTTCGGGGTTTCACAGGCTTGGCAGACAGCACCACATCGGAGGGACGCGCTCAGGCGGTCCGGGCCAGGATAGCGCACACAAGCTGGCTTTTCAGGACCGTGTTCTGGCTCGTGGTGTTTCTCTGCTCGTCCTTCACGGCCGTGGCGGCGTTTGTCGTATGGGGTGGCTCCATATTCGCGAGCATCGAAGAACCCTCGGGCTTTCTGCTCCGGCTCTTCGTGAAAGGATTCCTCTTCGCGCTCGTCGCGCTGTTCTCCGCGGGGCGCCTTCGCCGTGCGTCGCAGACACGCCCGGAACCGGTCGCGCCAGGTGCTGCGGGGGGGGCACCAGATCTCACGCATCGTCCTGCGGCGCTGGCCGCAGCCGTCACGGCGATCGCAATGCTCGTCTGTCCGTTTCTGGACACCTACCCGCATCTTGAGCCCGATGAATCCCACCACCTGATCGTCGCACGCAACCTTGCCCAGTACGGGGTCTACGGTTCGGGTCATCCCGATGCGGGATTCACGTGGTTCGACGACTACGATTCCGTGGGCCCCCCAGTCATCGGGCCTGTGGCCCTCGCGATTGGGATGGGTAATGAAGCGTTACTGAGCGGCCGCGTGGTGATGGCGGTGTGCTATCTGTTGCTCTCCGCGGCGGCATACATCTTCATGCGTCCCCTCTTCGGAGTGCCCTCTGCCATTGTGTCCATCCTCGTCACGGTGGGCTCGGTGGGGTCGGTCTACCTGGGCCGCACGCTGTACGGCGAGGCGCCCGCGTTGGCCTTTCTCATCGCCGCACTGCTCTTCTGGCGTCTCTCCATTCAAGGACACGCGCCTGTGTGGACAGCCGTAGTCTCCGGTGTGTTCTTCGGTTGCATGATCCTGAGCAAGTTCTTTATCGCTGTCGCCGTGTGGCCCCTCTTGGGCGCGCTCGTCTTCGACCGCATGACCCAGCGGAGCATCCGCGCGGTGAGCATCATCGTTCCCCCCACAGCAGCGGCCTTGCTCGTTGTGGTCTGGCTCGTTGTGCAGGGTCTCGATCAACACGCAGGTGAAGGCGGCACGGCGGGCATGTTGAGCATGTACCGGCACAATCTCTTGTTCGGATTCCATTCCGTGGGCGCGACGCTGCTGTGGATTCTTCGACATCCTCTCATGCTGCTCGTGTTCATTCTTGCGATGACTGCCGCTGTCCCCATTGTCTTTCACCGCCGCTACGATCCCGCGGGGATCGCATTGTTCCTCCTCTCGCCATTCATTGCATACTGGTGGATTTTCTTCACCACCGGCAATATTCCGCGGTACCTGTGGTACGCGATTGCCGTTTCCGCACTATTTGCCGGGCCATTGGTCTGGATGTTCCTACGCGGCACGCGCACGGCGAAAACTCCTGCAGCACGCGCGGCGTGTGTGCTTCTCGCGGGTCTCGTAACACTCCCGTTTCTTCTGAACACATACCGCGAATGCCAGGGTATCTTCACACGCAACGATATGACCGACGAATATGCTCTCGCGGGTTACATCTCTTCGATTCCCGAGAGCGAGCCCGTCGCCACGACCTTCTATCCCGTTCAACGCACCATGAATGTTCTGACCGGCCGCAACGTGAAGCGCGTGCCCGCAGACGCCGCTTTCCTCTCGGGCAAGGGGACCGTCATCGTGGACTCCATCAGCCAGGCCGTGCTACTCATGAACCGGACCCAAGAGCGCCGCTTTGGGCGTTACGTAATTGTGAAGGACGCTGAATGACCGCACGCGACGAGCACGGCACTTCGAAACCCTCCGTGTCCATCTTCTACCCATGCTATCAGGATTGGGGGACGATGGGCAGCATGGTCCTCTTCACGATCCAGACTGCCGAACGTCTCGCTTTGGACTACGATTTCACCATCGTGGACGATGGCAGCAACGGACACACCCAGGACCTCCTCGCCGAGATCGGACGCCGCTTTCCGCAGGTCAACGTGGTCCGCCACGAAACCAATCGCGGCTATGGCGGCGCGCTCCGCACCGGCTTTGCCTCCGGCACGAAAGAGTGGATCTTCTACACGGACGGCGACGCGCAGTATGACGTGCGCGAGTTGTCGCTCCTATTGGAAAAGGCCGGACCCAAGGTGGATGTCGTCCAAGGCTACAAGATCCAGCGCCACGACCCCTTGCACCGGATCATCATCGGCCGGATCTATCATTGGATCGTCAGAATTGCTTTTGGCCTGCCTATCCGTGACACGGACTGCGACTTCCGGCTGATCAGGCGCAGCGTTTTTGACACCATTACGCTCACCAGCGACAGCGGTGTCATTTGTGCGGAGATGATGACGAAGATCGCGCGCGGGGGATTTCGGATCGTGGAGGTTCCTGTTCACCATTACCAGCGCGCTCACGGCAAATCCCAGTTCTTCAATTTTCCACGGCTTGCACGCGTGGCCTGGAACTTGATGGGCCTCTGGATACGTGAAGTGCTTCTGTATCGTTTCCGCATACGCAAGAAAAGCGATGCCACATGATCCCCTACGTCGAACTCAAGACCCAGTTCAAAGCCATCGAAACCGAAATCCGTGCGGCAATTGACACGGTACTTGAAAGCGGCTGGTTCATTCTCGGCGAACAGGTACGCGCCTTTGAGCAGGAATTCGCTGCATATCTCGGAGTAGAACACGCGGTTGGCGTCGCCTCGGGGACAGATGCCATTCACCTGGCTCTTCGCGCGGCGGGTGTCGGCCCAGGCGATGAAGTGATCACGGCGCCCAATACCTGCGTGCCGACGGTGTGCGGAATCGCGGCTTCTGGTGCGACGCCCACGCTCGCCGACGTGGACCCCGGCACGTTGACTCTCGATCCGGCGAAGCTCGACGCCGCCATCACGCCACGCACGCGTGCGATCGTACCGGTGCATCTCTATGGGCATCCTTGCGACATGGACCCGATTCTCGAGGTTGCGCGTCAACACAACCTGATTGTCGTGGAAGACTGTGCCCAGGCGCATGGCGCGCGCTACAAAGGCGCCCTCTGCGGAACCTTCGGTCACGCGGCCGCATTCAGCTTCTACCCCACGAAGAACCTGGGGGCGTACGGCGATGGGGGGGCGGTAAGCACGTCCGATGCGCAGATTGCCGAGCAAGTCCGGAGACTCCGGAATTACGGCGAGGAACACCGCTATCATCACACCGTCGAGGGATTCAACAGCCGGCTGGACGAAATCCAGGCCGCGGTCTTGCGGGTGAAACTGCCGCATCTCGACGCGTGGAATGCGGCACGAGTCCGCTTGGCCGGCGCATATGGTGAGGCCCTTGCAGAAACAAGCGTCGCTACACCACATTTAGCGCCTTGGGCTTTGCCCAACCATCACCTTTACGTGGTGCGCACGCGCCATCGCGATGCACTGCAGGCGCAGTTGAAGGAACTAGGTATCGGCACGCTGATCCACTACCCTGTGCCAATCCACCTGCAGGGCGCGTACAGCCACCTTGGCCTGCAACGCGGCGCGTTTCCCGTGGCGGAACAAGCGTGCGGCGAGGTCCTCTCGCTTCCGATGTATCCCGAACTGCAGCCCGATGCCATTCCCATCATCGCCCGGGCGATCGCGGACTTCCGTCCGTGAAATCCGATGAATACGAGATCATGTATCGCGTCGAGGACGCACACTGGTGGTACCGTGGCCTGCGGGCCGTGTTGCAGGATCACTTGCGGCAATTCGCGCCCGCGGGTTCCGTCCGGCTGCTCGACGTGGGATGCGGCACTGGCGCGAACCTCCAGGTGGCGCCTGAACCCGCCACGGCCTTTGGGGTTGACTACGCATTCGAGGCCGTGCGCTTCTGTCGCAAACGTAGTCTGCGCCATACCCTCGCGGCATCCGCCTTGGATCTGCCCTTTGCAGACGCGTCAATTGATGTCATGATCAGTTGCGATGTGTTGTGCCACCGGTCCATTCGCAATAAACGCGCGGCGTTGGGCGAAATGCGCCGCGTGCTTGCGCAAGGCGGATTGTTGCTGCTCAACCTGCCCGCCTATCAGTGGCTGCATTCCTCGCACGACGTGCATGTGCACACCGATCGGAGGTTCTCCCGGGGAGAGGTTGCGGGACTCCTGCGCGAAGCGGACTTTCAACCGCTCCGAATTACGTATTGGAACGCTGTCCTGTTCCCTGCGGCAGCGTCCGTGCGATTGTGGAGAAAGCTCGCGCCACCGCAGCACTCCGACCTCGCGCAAGAACCGGGCGCACTGGCCTCAGCATGCTGTTCCGCGCTGCTCGCATGCGAGCGGAGCGCAATGCGCATCGCCGACCTGCCTTTCGGCTTGTCTGTGTTCGCAGCGGCTCGAAAACCGGCGGTGTAGCGCGCTCCTTCGCACTCACTCCGCCTGAAGCCGCTTGCGCTGCTCTCCAGCCAGCAGGGCGTGTGTTTCCGCGATCATGGAGGGAATGATCGCACGGTGCGGCGAATGCCTCAGGCACTCGGTGAGATCCAGTTGCTCCAGCTTGTCCACCTGTTTTCCCGGAAACCAATCCCCGCCGCTGCCGAACAGGTTGTAGCGCATCTTGCCGAACTCGACCATGTCGAGCGCAAGCGCGAGATTTCGCAGACGCAGTATCCACGGGATGTTCAGTTCACCTGGAGTTTCACTCCAGTCTGGCAAACCCTGCTGCCAGGTATCCATCCATTCCTTGCCGAGCACGCGCTCCAATTCCGCATCGAGTTTCCTCGCAATGGACCCCGCATACTCAGCGGCACGGTCACTGAGTTCGGCCGTCTGCAGGTGGATATCGAAGTCCTCGGGTTTGGATGCCCCGCAACTCAGCGTGTGCACCTCAGGCCGCGAGAGGCAGAACAGCCCATTGAACACCAATGGATGCAAAGGCGCGGTGAGCTGTTCGAGCTTCTTGTTCTCCTTGAACAGCAGTCCTCCCTTTTCGTTCGGACTGATGATGAAGACACCCATGTCGCGCTTGGCCGCTTCCACGATTGCGGGCCAGTTGTCCTGGAAGATGTAGTACCAGTGGAGGTTGACGTACTCGAAGGCGCCCAGCTCGATTGTCTTGATGATCCCGGCGCATTGATCGTGCGTGCTGAACCCCACGTGACGGACCCGTCCCTCCTTCTTCCAGCCGAGCGCGGTATCCAGACAACGCTTCGCATTTTCGTAGCCCGCGGCGTTGTTGATGCCATGCATTGCGAAGAGATCGATGTAGTCCAGCTTCAACAGGCTCATCGAGTATTCGAAAGTGTCAATGAACTCCTGCACATTTGCGCAGGCGCCCACCTTGGTCTGCACCGTAATCTCGTGACGAGGCAGCTGCGGGAGAATCTTGCCCAACTGATATTCGCTGGTGCCATATCCCCGTGCGGTCTCGAAGTGGTTGATGCCAAGATCAAAGGCCCGCAGGATGGTGGCTTCCAGGTTGCGCTGGCTCTCTTCCGAAACATCGTCCCCGCTGTTCCAGGATTGTTGGAAGCGCATGCCTCCACAACTGATCACCGGAATCTGGATTTCCGTCTTTCCGAACCGTCTGTATTTCATGAACGCCGCACTCCGTTATTTCTTTTCCGCGCCGGTTTCGACCGGTTTATCCTTGGCGGTCCACTCGGCCATGGACCCATCGTACATGGAAACGTGCTCGCGGCCCAAACGCCGCAGCATGAAGTAGCCCACGCTCGCCGAGCGGCCTGAATTGCAGTATGTAATGACAGGCTTGTCTTTCGTGATTCCATCGCTCGACACCAGGGCCTCGAGTTCGGGCAGCAGCTTGACGGTGCGATTCTCGGCGATGAAGTCCTCCGCGGGCAGGTTACTCGAACCGGGGATATGGCCCGCTTTTTGGGCAATCTCCGCCTTCTTCTCTCCCCGATAGTAGTCCGCCGATCTCAGATCCGCTACGCAGGACTGCCCACTTCCCGCCGCGGCCTCGACTTCTTCGTAGGTGGCCAGTAGCTCCGGTTTCAGCGTCAATTTGGGCGTCGGCACGGCGGCCACTTTCGACCCGCCTTTTTCGATAGGACGCCCACCCGCCTGCCACTTGGCAAAGCCGCCGTCCAGGATGGACACCTGTTCGTAGCCCACGTATTCGAGAATCCAGAAGAGCCGTGCCGCGTCCTTGAAGTCATCGGCCGTGGCCATGCCGCAATACACGACGATGTGCTTTGCGGGGTCAACGCCCGCAGCCCCCAGCGCCTTGGAAAGCGCGTCGGTCGGCTTCAACATGCCAGCGACCCCGTCGCGCGTCTCGGAAAGGGAGCCGACTTCCAGGTGCGCCGCGCCAGGAATGTGTCCGGCCTCGAAATCTTTCGTTGTACGTGTATCAACGACAAGGGTATTTTCCAGACTCTGAAGATCATCGGTCGCAACCAGCAACGCATCCCCCTGCAGTGCGCCCACGCAAAACAGCAGCAATAGGGAAGTCATAAAGGTCTCCTTGGTTCTTGGGCCAGCGCATACCTGCGCGGGTGACATCATCCCAGAAGGCTACGCTTTCATCAAACAAGCGTATGGCGGTGGAGAATTCCTACTCGCACAGTGAGACGCCGGCAGGGATGCCGGCGCTCCAGCTAGCGTTTTTGGAATGCAGAGGTCTGCCTCCGCTCTTTTGGAGCAGCATTGCCTGCAGTTCCCGGGACGGGCACACAGTCTTCACGCCACGCTGATCTGGTCCTTGTATTGCAGCTGGTAAAGCCGATAGTAAAGACCCCGGCGGGCGAGCAGTTCCTGGTGCGTGCCGCTTTCGCGAATCTCGCCGTGGTGCATTACGATGATGCGGTCCGCATGCTGCACAGTGGACAAACGATGCGCGATCACAATCGAGGTCCGGCCCTGCATAAGCTTGATGATCGCGTCCTGAATCAGTGCCTCTGATGCCGTGTCGACGCTCGACGTGGCTTCGTCCAGCACGAGGATCTGCGGGTCATGGGCCAGGGCTCGAGCGAAGGCCAGCAACTGGCGCTGACCCGTTGACAGGTTGCAGCCCCGCTCTCCCACGTCATACTGGAAACCGCCGGGTAGCCGCTCGATAAAGCCGAGCGCGTTTACGTAGGCGGCGCATCGCGTGATCTCTTCTTCGGTCAACTCCTCGTTGCCCAAGCGGATGTTATGTTCGACGGTCCCGGAAAAGAGAAACACATCCTGAAGCACGACACCGATTCGCTTTCTCAATGCGTCCTTGTCATAGTCACGCACATCCACGCCGTCGATACGTACCGCACCCTGCTGTACATCATAAAATCTGCTCAACAGATTGATCAGCGAAGTCTTTCCGGCGCCGGTGTGTCCCACGATGGCTACGCGCTCACCGGGGGCGATGTCGAGGTCAATGCCCTTCAGGACCCAGCGTTCCTGCTCGTACGCGAACCAGACATCGCGGAATTCCACACGCCCCGCCAAACGCTCCGGCACCACGGCATCGGGGCGGTTTTGGATTTCTTCAGGAGTATCGAGCAATTCGAAGATGCGCTCGGAAGAGGCCATCGCCTCCAGCAGCAGGTTGTAGCGGTCTGCAAGCGCGCGGATCGGGCCGAACAAGCGTTCCGCCCACTGCACATAGGCGAAGAACATGCCGATTTGGATCTCGCGCGCGGCGTTTTCCTGAAGTCCAAGAATCGTCGAGCCGTGGTAGAGGATGATCAGCGCCAGCGATAGGGTTCCCAAGAAATCGATCACCGGAAAATAGACCGCGTAGTTGCGCACCTGCCGGAACCACTCGTCGCGGTGCTCCGCATTCCTCGCTCGGAAGGCTTCAAAGACATCGTCTTCGCGTCCGAAGATCTGGATGACCCGCATGCCGCTGACGCTCTCCTGCATGTAAGCGTTCAGCTTGGCCACCTTCTTGCGTATCTCCAGATAGGAGATGCGGGCGTACTTGCGGAAAATGAAGCTCGTGAGAACCACAAACGGAATCGTGCTGAGCACGATCGCCGCAAGGCGCCAATTCACCCAGAACATAAAGCCGCAGATGACCACGATGGTGAATAGATCGCTGACAACTTCCACCATGCCTGTCACGATCGTGGACTGGATCTTCTCCACATCATTGGTGACACGCGTCATCAGGCGGCCCACGGGATTCTTGTCCAAGAAACGGAGGGACATCCTCTGCAGATGGGCGAAGATCCCCATGCGCATCTCAAACATGGTCTTCTGGCCCACATACGCGACGATGGTCATCTGAAGGTAACGCACGACGGCTTCGATTAGCATCAGTGCCGCAATCAGGCCCACGATACCAAGCAGACGCTCCTTATCCGCCTCCGCAAGCTCGTGCCAGAGGGCGCTCGCCGGAGAAGTACCTCCTTCTCCCCCCGCGCTGCGCGCGGCGGCGCGATCCGGGTTGTTGATGCACGCGTCAATGGCCCGCATGTTCAGCCAAGGCGTCACGTTGCCCACCAGCGCGGCCAGAAGAAGCAGGAGCACCGCCGCAATCAGCATCTTCCTGTACGGGCGCACGTATGCGAGCAGGCGGCGCATCAGCCTGCCGTCGTAGGCCCGGCGCTGGACCTCATCGTCGTCGTGGTAACCGTCCCTCACGCGTTCTGCTCCAATTCTTCTTCGAGCAACTGGCGCTCGTGCATACTGGCGTACAAGCCATTGGCGGCGACAAGCTCCGCGTGTGTGCCCTGTTCCACGATGCGGCCGGCATCCAGCACAATGATGAGGTCCGCGTGCCGGATCGTCGATACGCGATGCGAAATGAGCACGCACGTGCGCACGGCCATGACCTCGCGCAGTTTCTTGAGAATCTCCTCCTCCGTATGGGTATCCACGCTGGACAGCGCGTCGTCAAGGATCAGGATCACCGGGTCTCGCAGCACGGCGCGCGCAATGGCGAGCCGCTGCTTCTGCCCTCCCGAAAGGTTGACGCCCCGCTCGCCGAGCAGGGTGTTGTAGCCGTCCGGGAGTGCGCGCACGGTATCGAGAAACTGGGCGGTGTCACAAGCGCGGTCCAACTCGTCATCGCTCGCCCCAGGTCTGCCCATGCAGAGATTGGCGCGAATGGTATCGGAGAAGAGAAACGTATCCTGCGGTACGTAGCCCATGGCCCCGCGCAACACGGCCAGGGGAA
>JADLCA010000127.1 GCA_020847495.1 Candidatus Hydrogenedentota bacterium
GCTCGGCCGCGGACAGATGATCGTGGGTCATGTCAAGGACTTTCCCCAAAGCGAGCAGGCCGTTCTTGGCACGCTGGGTATTCAGTCCGCGGCAATTGTACCGATCTTCGTCCAGGACGCGTGGTGGGGATTTGCCGGTTTCAAGGATTGCACGCAGGAACGGGAATGGTCGCGGGAAGAGTTGGATGCGCTGGTCGCCAGCGCAGGCATCCTCGGCGCGGCAATTCAATGCAGTCAGGCGGAAAAGACGCTGCTTATCGTCCACGACCTCAGTCTGGCGCTGGGATCGACCGATGACATCAACCGGGCCTTGAACCTGATACTGGACTCGGTCCTGCGGATGGAGGGTATCGACTGCGGGGGGATTTATCTCTGCGATCGGGATGGCGCGCTGGATTTGATGGCCCACAGGGGGTTGACACCGGGGTTTGTCGCCCAATGCACGCACTATCCCCCCGATGCACCCCACGCGCGCCTAGCGCGGGAAGGCAAGACGGTCCACCGGCTGTATGAAGTTCTTTCAAACGCCATGGATGATGTGCGCGCGAACGAGGGATTGCGCGGCATAGTCGTCATTCCTGTGATGCATCATGGTGAATTGCTGGTCGTGCTGAATCTGGCGTCGCACACGCACGACAGCATTCCTATCGGCACCCGCAGGGCATTGGAGACACTGGCCCAACAGGTGGGCAGTATTCTGACGCGACTGCGCGTTACCGCCGCGCTGCAGGAAAGCCAGGAGAACCTGGATACGCTGTTCAACACGGTGAATGACTTCCTTTTCGTGCTGGATGACGCCGGGCGTATTCAGGAAGTCAACGCCTTCACCTTGAACAGACTGGGGTATTCCAGAGAGGAACTGCGGGGGATGGACGTTCTGTCCGTTCACCCGCCTGACCGGCGCTCGGAAGCGGCCGCAATCGTGGTCGCCATGCTTGCGGGCGAGTGCGAGTTCTGTCCCATCCCGCTCCAAACCAAGGACGGATCATTGATTCCCGTGGAGACGCGGGTCACGGCAGGCGCGTGGGGAGGCCGGCCGGCGCTCTTCGGTATATGCCGCGACATCACCGAACGCGTGCGGATGGAACAGGAGAAACTCGCCGTCGAACGGAAGATGTTCCATGCGCAGAAGCTCGAGAGCCTTGGAGCGCTGGCAGGGGGGATCGCCCACGATTTCAACAATCTTCTTATGGTGACGCTTTGCAACATTGATCTAGCCTTGGACGAGATTCCATCGCCGGAACCGGCCCATGGATTCTTGAATGAAGCGCTGAAATCCACCCAGCGCGCCGCCGCGGTGGCCCGCCAGATGCTGGCGTATTCGGGGCACGGGCAGTCTCTCGTGAAGGCGGTTGATCTGGGTCACATTGTCAGGCAGATGTCTCCCCTTCTCCTGCCCTCGATTGCCAAGAGCGTCACCTTACGTTTGCATACCGAGGCGAACCTTCCGACAATCTCCGCCGATGCGGCCCAACTGCAGCAAGTTGTAATGAACCTGACTACAAACGCCGCGGAATCCTACATGGGCTCCGGCCCCGGGGAAGTGTGCGTGTCGGTCGAAACTCGGTACTGCACTCAGGAGTTCCTTTCCACGGCCCCCTCGGACGTGCTCGCGGGACGCGACAATCCGTTTGCCGAGGGAGACTACATATGCCTGTCGGTCAAGGACTGCGGCTGTGGCATGACTGAAGAGACCAGGAACCGCATCTTCGATCCCTTCTTCAGCACCAAGTTCACAGGCAGAGGCCTGGGCATGGCGGTGGTGCTGGGAATCGTCCGGGGACATCGGGGCGTGATACACGTTGACTCGCAACCGGGGCAAGGCACCGCAGTCAGCGTCTTCTTCCCCGTTGCGGAGGGCGCGCTTCCGCATCAGCCCGAAGCGGGAGCGTCACGCGGGCAAGTCGCCCTGCACGGCAGCATGAAGGTACTTGTCGTGGACGACGAAGAACCCGTGAGAAACGTTGTCGCAAGTTTGCTGAAGCGGCGCGGGTATTCCGTGCTCCTGGCCGCCAACGGACGTGAAGGCATCCGTCTTTACGCGGAGCACATGGACAGCATCGATTGCGTGGTTCTCGACCTGACCATGCCCGATGTGAATGGCGATGCCGTCTTTCGGGAAATCCGGAAAATGGATGCGGACGCGCGCGTGATTCTGAGCAGCGGATACGACGAAGACGAGACCGTGCGGCGGTTTGCGGACCTTGATATAGCCGGATTTCTCCAGAAACCGTTTCTTCCCCAAGTTCTGTTGAACAAGATAGAGGCCGTGTTGCCTTCCAGGCGACAGTCCGCTATAGAGCGATGATTGTCATTTCGATGCCGCCTGGTTTGTCACGCCCGCGGCACGGCGAGCCAGGCGGTGCCGGAAGGCGATTTCTTGGCTGCACGAAGCTCTCCCCAACGCACGAGTCTTATCCTGCAACCAACAAAGACACAGGCGAGGGCGCCTGTGCCACACGCGCTTGCCATGCCTTGCAGGGGTTTGTCCTTTTGTGCTGTGCTGGATTTGCCCGAAGCCTTAAAAGCTAAATCCCACTGAGCGAGCGTTGATGGACGTGTGGCACAGGCGCCCTCGCCTGTGTCTTTTGGCTCGCCATGCATTGCTTGGTTCTTCCCGTCTTCCAGACCCCGGTTTGCCAGTTAGCTTCAAGGACTACAACAAAGCGGCGGACTGGAGATGGACGTGTGGCACAGGCGCCCTCGCCTGTGTCCCATTGGCAGCGGCGCGAGGTGACCTGGAATACCGTTCGGACTGACTGTTGAGCGTGGCGCTTTGCCGGCGCGCTCGGCGAGCGAGGCGGTACCAGAGAGGGCCGTGTTCCTGCTGCTTGTTCCTGGGGTCTGTTGAGCCCGCTTGCAGTGAATACCTGACGCGCTTGCGCACGTATCGTCAGCCTCTCACGGGCGTGCTAAACTGGGCACCAGTTCATTCAGCGGTGTGACAACGGAGGGATGGGATTTGTCCAGAGCGCTTCGTAAAGCCGATGCCGGGCAGTTGGAAACCGCGTTGGCGGGGTTGCCTTGGGTGGACCCGCATACGCATATGGATGCGGCGCATCTGGCGGCGCGGGGCTTGGACGATATCCTGCTGTATCACATGGCGGTGAGCGATTTGTACGCGGCGGGATGCCCGAGCGCGGAACGGGTGCCGGAAGAGCGGACGGAGGCCGAGGCGCGGCGGCGAGTCGTCGAAGCGCTGCCGTACCTGTCCAAGGTGCGCAACACGGCCATGGCCTGGGGCACGCGCATCATCCTGGAGGACCTCCATGACTGGCACGAGCCGGTCTCGGCGGAGAACTGGGAGCGGTTGGATGCCATGATTCGCGAGCGCGCGGCGGACCCCGCGTGGCCGCGCGAAATCTTACAAAAGGCGGGCATCGTACGAACGGGCACCGAACTGTGGCGCGGACGCGACGGGTCGGCCGATGACTTGTTCCAATACTCGCTGGAATGGGCCTTCTTCGCGCGGACGCAGTGGGGTCAGCCGGACATTCCCCTTTTTGAGTTGGAGCGCACGTGGAACGAGACGGAGCCGGGCGTGCCCATCCCCGTCACCTTCGACCGGCAGACGGCCCCGCCCCTGGAAAAGACGATCCGGAGCGTGGAGGATGTCCACGAGGCGGTGGCCCACTACTGCGCGTTGATTCCATATGGACGCGTGATGGCGACCGCCCAGCACATCTCCACGGACATCGCGTACGGCGATCCTGGCGAGGCGGAGATGGCGGCGGCATTGCGCAATCGGGCGAACGCGGGCGATGCAGAGCGCGATGTGTACGCGAGCTACATCCTCCACCGATTCCTGGGCGAACTCGAGAGGCGCGGCGATCAGATCGTATTCCAATTCTCGCTGGGGGCCGAGCCGCTGCCGTACGAATCCGCCGGGCGCCTGAGCCAGCGCACGATCGGGCACGTGGCCGAGCTTGTCGCGCGGTACCCGCGCCTGCGGTTCATGTGCTTCCTCGCAAGCCGCCACGGCAACCAGTCCCTCTGCACCCTCGCGCGCGAACTGCCCAACTTCTCGCTTGCGGGATACTGGTGGCACAACTTCTTCCCCGGCGCCATCCGTCAGGTCATGGAGGAGCGCCTCGACATGCTGCCCCTGAACAAGCAGATCGGCTTCTTCAGCGACGCCTACTGCGCGGACTGGGCCTACGCGAAGGCAATCCTCGTGCGGAAACAGATGGCCCAGGTGCTCGCAGGGAAGATCGATTCGGGGCAGTACACGGAGGAAGAGGCGCTGGGGATCGCGAAGGCGATCGTGCACGATTCGCCGAGAGAACTGTTGGGGATGTGACTGCGTCCTGCCGGACAATCAGCCATAGAAGATGAAGCGTGTCTACACCGCCCCCATTGACAAACGCCCTTCTGTGGATTACACTATACCAGTAGTTGTTACTATATAATACATGTCGGGCTCGGGCAATTTACAGGGGGTGGCTATGGGCCAGCGGGGCGATTCGGGTTTCCTCAGCAGGCGTGGCGCGGTCCATCGCAAGGCTATGGTATTGGCCGTTGTGTTGGGCATTGCGGCTATCGCCACGGTATCCACGGGGATGCTCTTACTCCTCCGCAGTCAGGCGGAACTCAAGGCGCAGAACCAAGAGATGAGCCGTGCCTTGGCGAAAGCCAACCAATCCCTCGAGCAAGCCGAAACGCAGCGAGCCGCCATGGAGGCAATCGCTTATCACGATGCATTGCAGCTCGCGGAAGAATGCATCATGGGGTTCCAACCGGACCACGCGCGGGAAGCGCTTGAGAACGCGCCCCGGTCCCTCCGTAACTGGGAGTGGGGCTACTTGAAGCGAAAGCTGGAGTCACCTGCTCGTGTGTTCCAGGGCCACACCAAGGGCGTATCGCATGTGGAATTCAGCCCTGACAGCACCAAGCTCGTCACCGGGTCGGCCGATGGAACGGCTATTGTGTGGGACCTTAAGACCGAAGAAATACTCCTGCGTCTCAAAGTGCACGCCGAGGGTGTCGCGAGTGCCTGGCTTACCGAAGACGGGCGCCTCATCATCACGCAATCGTTTGACGGGACCAGCCGGGTTTGGGACGCGCAGGCGGGCCAGTGCGAACGGACGCTGCCCGTCAATCCGGAAGCATTGTTCCGTTTGCCTGCAGATTCCGGGACGGTGCGGTTTGTCACGCGAACCGATTGGGAGGCGCTGCTGTGGGATGTGCGCAGTAGCGAACCAGTGCGCCGGTTCGAGGCAAACAAGATGCGCGTGAAGTCTACCTGGATGAGTCCCAGCGGCGAGCATGTCGTGTTGCTTCTCATCAATGGACGGCTTTGCGTCTTTGATGCGAACAGCGGGGATCTGCTTCTGACCACCGACGGTGAGGAGGCGACGTTTTCGGAAGATGGAACGCAGTTCTTCATCCGGGAGAAGTACCGCACGAGTATCTGGAACACAACCACATGGGAGCGTATGGAAAAGGACCTGCCGAAGGATGCGGACATCGACTGGCAAGAAGGATTGTCACTGGTGCCGACGTTTCCTATGCGCAACCACCGCAGGCAATACACATTCGAACAGCAATACGCGTACTCGCCGGACTTGCGGTACGTCGCGGGCCTCGATGAACGTGCTCTCGCGATCAGGGAC
>JADLCA010000128.1 GCA_020847495.1 Candidatus Hydrogenedentota bacterium
AAACCGAGCAACGTCATGAGTGGAGAGTTCGGCGAGACGGTCGTCCTCGACTGGGGTCTCGCGAAGATTCGGGGGCAGGAAGACGCCCACCTCAGTGAACTGGAGCACACCCTGAGGACTCTCCAGCTATCAGCGGACGCGAAGTCCGTGGAAACGGCCGAAGGCCAGATTATGGGTACTCCGGTCTTCATGCCTCCCGAGCAGGCGCGGGGAGAGATCGATTCCATCACAGAGCGGTCCGACGTGTATTCCCTCGGGGCGGTCCTCTACAGCATTCTGGCGGGCCGGTTCCCGTATCGCGGAAAAAGCGCCGCGGACGTACTGAGACAGGTGCTCGCGCAAGAGCCCGAACCGATCGAAAGCATCGAACCGCACGCACCGCCTGAACTCGTGGCCGTCTGCCGTCGCGCCATGCAACGCGACCCTGAGAAACGCTACGCAAACGGGAAGGAACTCGCGGAGGAGGTCGGGCGCTTTCTTTCCGGCGCGCTGGTGGGGGCGTACGAGTATAGCATCGGCGAGCATCTGTCCCGCTTCGCGAAGCGGCACAAGACGGCGCTCGGCACAGCCGCCGCTTGTGTGGCCGTTCTGGTTGGATTTGCAGTGTTTTCCTTCGCCCGAATCGCGCAAGAACGCGACGAAGCGGTACAGGCCCGAAACGCTGAAGAGGAACAGCGCCTGGTGGCCGTTCAGGCGAAGGACGACGAACAGACGCAACGCGCGCGCGCGGAAAAGCAACTATATCTCTCCAACGTTCTGCTTGCCCGCTACCGGATAGAAGAACGCCGCTTCGATCTTGCCCTCCAATTGCTGGACGCGGCCCCGGCCGCATATCGCGATTGGGAATGGGACTATCTCTCTAAGCTGGGTCATGCGGATTCCTGGACCTTCGGCGGACACACCCAGATTGTAGAGAAGGTGTCGGTAACCGCCGATGGCGCGAGAATCCTAACCGCATCGGACGATGGATCCGCACGGCTCCTCAATGCTGCCGACGGCTCAGAGATTAAGACGCTGACTGGAGATGGACCCAGTTTGGTAAATGCCGAAATCAACCGCGGCGGTTCCTGTGCGCTGGTGCAGGCGGCGGACGACTCCGTCACCCTCTTTGATACGGAGTCCGGCGCCACCATGGCCCGCCTCGAATCCATCCACACGGCACATTTGAGCGCCAGCGGCGAATGGTTCGTTACCACTGCCCCGGACGGTCAAGTGCAGCGGTGGTCGGAGAAAGGCGAAACGCAGTGGTCGGCCGCGGGTCCGCCCGGACTCAACAGCGCCGTGCTCAGTCCCGACGACCGGTTCGTGGCCGTGGGAGACACGGATACTTCCGTGATGCTTCTGGATGCCGGGACCGGCTCCGTGGTCAAGGCTGCGAATACCCCAGCCGGCCCTGTCAATCGCCTGGTGTTCAACTCGACTGGACAGCGGCTGGCCGTGACGCATGGGGGACAAGTGTCCGTTTTCTCGGTTCCGGCAATGGAGATCGGCCTGACGCTGGATACCGGAAGTAGCGATGTTACCAGCGCGGCCTTCAATGAAGACGCCACACGAATTGCCACCGGCTCGGACGACGGAAGCGCCGCTGTATGGGACATGACGAATGGCGGGATGATTGCCCGTCTGAACGGACATGGCGATGCCATTGTGGGAATGGCCTTCCACAGCCCGGAGCACACGGTCATCACCGCCTCACTCGATTACACGCTGCGGGTGTGGAATGCGGACACGGGAATCGAACTCCGGATGCTGCAGGGCCACAGCGGCCCCATCCGCGGCATGTGCTTCCATGAGAACAGCGACGCGGTCTGGACCGCTTCCGGCGATCACAGCGTGAAACGCTGGGACGTGGCATTGGGCGCGGCCACCGGCGAAACGGTTTTGCGCGGACACACCGAAGACCTGCTGTCATTGGAGTTCGGCCCGGACCAGCGAACGCTCGTGAGTGTCTCGCGCGACGCGACGGCACGCCTCTGGAGCCTGCCCGGTATCCATGAACCATGGACTGTGCGAGGGGACAACGCCGCAGTGTCTTGTGCGTCGTTGAGCCCTGACGGGAAACGTCTGGCTACGGGCGCTATGGACGGTACGGTGACGATCTGGAGCGTGGAGACCCGGGAAATGCTGAGCAAGCTCTCGAAGCATACGGGGCCGGTAAGCGGCGTGTGGTACAACCCCATCCGTGCGCAGCTCCTGAGTGTTTCGAGGGATAACACGGCGGTTCTGTGGGCTATCGAGGATGGGACGCCGGTTTTTCAGAAAGAGATTGCCGAGGGAGGCCGGGGATTGGGCGCGATAAGCCCCGACGGCGAACGCATCGCGCTGCCTGCCGCGGAAAACAGCGCCGTTCTGCTCGATACCGGCACGGGCGATTCGTCAACAATTCTCAAGGGACACACGCAACGAATCACCTCTTTCGTGTTCAGTCCAGACAGCACGAAACTTGCCACGACGTCCCTGGATGGGACTGCACGGCTTTGGAACGTCGCCGATGGCGCCCTTCTTTACACTCTGGAGGGCCAGACAAATGAAGTCACGTGCAGTGCCTTCACTCCGGATGGGACTCAAATCGCCACGGGCACTTTGAGCGGCACGGCGCACGTGTGGGACGTTGCCACGGGAAAACTGCTGCATACGCTGAAAGGCCACGGGGCCATGCTCGTGGACCTAGTCTATACGAGGGAAGGCACGAGGCTATTCAGCCTGTCGGAAGACGGCACTGTCCGTCTTTGGAACCCAGCGGAGCAGGTGGAGATGCTTCGCTTCAAAGTCGGCGAACCGTTTCAAGGCGATGTGGCGATGGCATGTTCGGAGCATGAAATCGCTGCATCATGGAATGGTATCGATATTATGGTGCGGTCGGCCGCTGTTCCTGCCGCACCTTGAATGATGTGCGAATGCCGGGTTGCTTTTGGGGGATTGGTGAAAGGGGCAACAGGTCCGGCGCAAACTGCCGCCGGTGGGGACTAACCTGCTGCGTCCGTAACAAGTGGGAGGAGACGCTATGTCTTATTGGGTAACGCTCAATGTATCCGTTTTTGACCTCAGCGGAAACGTCATCAAGGATAATAATGTTTCCATCGCCGAGGCAGATCCGGATCCACGCTATCAGGGAAGCGACCCGCCGTCCACGACTGTGGATCAGAACGGATTTCATAGTTTTCGCCTGGATGATCTCGAGGGATACACCATCTACGATGTATACGCCTCGTGCACAGGCTATATGACACAATCCAAACGTGTAACATTCAAGCAGAACGCTACCAAGGATATCACGTTCTATCTACGTCAGTAATGTTTGATAACTATCTCGTGAAGTGATTGCCTTGGGAACTGTGTTTCAAGGAGAGAATGATATGACTGAAGAACCAATGACAAGTACCTTTCTTGCGCGCGGCATAGTCACGTTCGAGTTGAATGTCCAGCGCATCGACGTATCCGGTTCCGGGGGCCCGCCAGCATTTGTGCCATTAGAAATGGGCTGTTTCTTCGTGAAACGGCCACGCCGACACCTCAGTGAAGGCCCTGTAGCCCTCGCGAATTCACTTGGGACGTTTGTCGCGGAAGGCAAATGGCTCAAGGGAGACTGGTCCATCCAGGTAATGGGATTCGATGCAAATCGAGTTTTCTATGAGGGCGCTATCGAAATCGAAGTAAAACGTTCATCGCTTCATCAGCCGATCCAGGTAGAGTTTTACCTGACCCCCGCGTGAAGCGGGTATCGGCCAGACACGGTCCGGAGGGGGCACGTGCATCCTCTGCCCCCTCCCCCTGCATCTCGCACCACTTGCTCAAAAACACGGCTGCTACGGATGGAATACGCCGCGCACAGCTATAACACTCTCCGATGGTATTGTCTTGGATCCCGTCTTGGTATACAATCATGAAACTGCTTGGGTTGCATAGTTAGTTTCCGTCCCGCGGGGCGCACAAGAGCGAAGCCATCCGTCGCACTTCGGATAGGGCGCTGAGCCGGAGGACGAGACTGCCTTTGACGGAGTCGAATGGACAAAGACCGGAATCTACTGTTCGGCGTGGTCGCTGTACAACTCCGTAAGGTTTCCCCCGCCCAGCTCGTGGAGATCGCGGGCGCATGGGCGATGGACCCATCCACGGACATTTCTCACCGCCTTACCGAGGCGGGTATCCTCTCTGAATCCGATCGCAAGCGCCTGGACGAA
>JADLCA010000129.1 GCA_020847495.1 Candidatus Hydrogenedentota bacterium
ATGTGGGACTTGGCCAACATCAATCCCACCGGAAACGGCGAATACAACCACGTGCCGGGCGGCGGCAACGTGCTGTACATGGACGGTCATGTGGAGTTCCTCAAGTACGAGGCGGAAGGCGAGTTCCCGGTCAACCAGCTTTTCGCAGCAGCGGTGACCTGGTCGGCGGGCTGAGCGTCAAGTAGACTCTAAGAATGGGCTGCGGCGCCATTCTTGCTCGCGGGGGCGGTTCGTGGAATCGCCCCCGCGCTTTTCTACAAGGAGTGGCCGGCCCCGCGGGCGAGCGCTTCCGCACCTCCCTTTAGCGAAAACACATGGGGATATCCCCGGGCGCGGAGGCGGCGGGCGAGGTACTTGCTCCGCGTTCCGTGGGCACAGCAGAGGAGGTAGCGCCCGTCGGTGGACAGGGGCAGGGCGTCCTGCTCGAAGCGGCTGGCCGGGATTGCCGTGCTCTTCAGACCGGCGAGGGGGCGCTCTCGAATCTCGTGGGGCTCGCGGATGTCGATCACCTCAAAGCCATCAAACGCGCCATTCCCCTCCCCCATTGTCTCAACCTCCAACTCAGCGTCTTCGCCGTAGTTTGCCGGGTCGAGCGAACGGATCGTGGGGTTGGTCCCACAGACGGGACACGTCGTGGACCTTTTGAGGCTGGCCCGGTGCGGTTGGCCGGAGAGAAGGTCGAAGAGCAGCAATCCCGGGAGCGCTGAGCGGCCCAGAAGCAGCTTGAGGGCTTCGAGGGCCTGCATCGCGCCAAACACGCCGGGGACTGCCCCGAGCACCCCGGCTTCGGCGCAAGTGCGGACGCAGTCCGGCTCGGGCATGTCGGGCCATTGGCACCGGAGGCAGGCGGTGTCGGTGCCGGGTTGGTAGACCTGAATTTGGCCTTCCCACTGATAGATGGAAGCAAACACAGCGGACTTCTTGGAGAGAACCGCCGCATCGTTGATGAGGAATTTGACCTCGAAATTGTCTGTGCAATCCAAAACAATGTCGTGCTTATCGAACATTACTAATGCGTTCTTGTCGGTCAATCGCTCGGGATAGGGAGTAAATACGGTGAAGGGATACATGGACTTGAGGCGCTCGACGGCACGTTCGGCCTTCGGGGCACCAATGTCATGGATACCGAACAGAACCTGTCGGTGCAGGTTGCTGGCGTCCACGGTGTCGGCATCGCAAACGCCAATCTCTCCCACGCCCGCAGCGGCGAGGTAGAGGGCCGCAGGGCAGCCGAGTCCGCCCGCACCGACGATGAGGACTCTCCCCTTCCGGATGCGACCCTGGCCCTCTTGGCCGACTTCGGGCAAGCGGACTTGACGGGCGTAGAGCTGTGCATCGGTAACGGGTTCGGCGTGGATGTGAACTTCCGCGGCGCAGTGGCACTCGCAGTTCACCCAGCCGCTGTCGCCGTCCGCGTAGTGCTCTTTCTTCCAGATGGGGACGCGCTTTTTCACCTCATCGATGATGTAGCGGCAGGCAGCAAAGGCCTCTCCCCGGTGGCCCGATACCACGCCCACCCACACCGCCATTTCGCCGATGTCCAGCGCGCCTACACGGTGCGTGCAGCGGGCATCCAGCAGACCGTAGCGTTCCCCGGCCTCTTCGAGGATTCGCGAACCTTCGGAGTTGGCGACTGCTTCGAAGGCCTCGTACTCAAGCAGGGTCACGGTGCGGCCTTCGTTGGTGTTGCGCACCCAGCCTTCGAAACACACAAAGGCGCCTGCTTCCGGACGGCGCATGGCGTCCTGGAGCGCTCGCGCGTCTATGGGACTGCTGGAAAGGGCGAACATGATTATCCCCCTGCAACGGGCGGCACGAAGACGATCGTGTCGCCTTCGGACAGGGACACATCCCAGGGTTGGAAGGCCTCATTTACGATAACGCGCATGCGTTCGAGGGGCAGCGTGAAGCCGTGCTGGGCCCGCAGCTCTTCGTAAAGCGCGGCGGCGCTTGGCGCATGGGTCGCCAGCGTTTCCTTGCTAAGGCCGCGCTGTTCGCGGAGCATGGCGAAATATTGTACGTGAACGGTCTTCTCGCCATTGGCGCTCATGACGTCTGCTCCTGGTGTGCATCGAGCGCTTCGCGCGCCGCTTCGTACTCGTGAGGGTGGTTCACGTTGTCCAACGCGCGCGGGTCGCGAGGCTCCAACAAATGAGTGTCGGAGTTGATCAACACCTTGCGCGGGCAATGGTAGCCGCGCGCGAGGAAGGCGAGCATGCGGTGAATGCTCTTGGGCTCGTATATCGCGCAGAGTGGCTCGGGTAATGCGTCGTGATAGCTGACGTACGCCGTGGCGAGTTTGAAGGGGTTCCTGCTCTCCACGAGGTCCGCGAGGGTTTCAGTTGTGATGTAAGGCAAATCACACGCGAGCACGAGCCAAGCCGCGTCGGGCTGGGCTTTCAATGCGGATAAGATGCCACCCATGGGCCCGAATTCGAGGAAGGCATCGTAGATAGGAGTAAGGCCTGCATGCGCGGGGCTGTCCGCCTGGTCCGCGCGGGCCGACACAAAGACATCGTCGCAATAGTCGCGCAACAGGTCATGGCAATGGGCCACTTGCGTCTTCCCGTGATAGTCGAGACTGGCCTTGTCGGTGCCCATGCGTGTGCTGCGTCCGCCCGCGAGGACCAGGCCATACAGCGGAGTCGCGTTGACGCGGTCCTGCAGGTACGCTTCCACGCGCGCGGCGATGGCGTCGCTCTGCGACAGGGTGTAGTACTCGGCGCTGGATGGCAACACGGGACACGCGCTGGGACGTCCCACGTAAGCGAGGACATTATCAAAGCCTGAGGATGGCACGCCGTCTTCGACGAGAACCAACTTGGGCATCGGCAGATCCTCGGACGTTTCCACGAGTACGAGGTCCACGTCTAGCAAGGGGCGAGGACCCAGGTAGGCGTCAAAGGATTCCGGGTACATGAGTCCATGTTGGCCGTCGCCCTGAATGAGAGTTACGCCCATGCGCTCGACGGTATCCGGCAGCATCTGGGGCTGGCGCTGCATGACTTGGCCGAGCGTGTAGGAGCGTTCAAGGTTCGCCGTGAGGATAGCGAGCAGCATGGAGCGTTCGTCGGGGTTGGAGCCACAGACGGCGATCTCGTAGGGGTTGTAGAGGAAGCGGTTCGACTTGCCCCTGCTTTTTCCCTCATGGCTACACCCGATAGTCACTTTTGCCTCCCCGCTTTTCCAGCAGACGTGTCTCGCGGATGACGATGTTGTGGGACAGTGCCTTGCACATGTCATACACCGTCAGTGCGGCGACGCTGGCTCCGGTCAATGCCTCCATCTCGACGCCGGTCTTGTGGTGGACGGTCGCCGTGCATTCAATCACGAGGTCGCGGTCATCGTTCAGGATGATCGTGACCTCGCAGTTGTCGAGTCCGATGGGATGGCAGAGCGGGATGAGTTCGCTGGTCTTCTTCGCGGCCATGATGCCCGCGATGATGGCGGTCTGAATGACAGGGCCTTTCTTGGTCTGCAGTTCGCCATCGACGAACAGCGACGACACTTCCTGCGGCAGCGACACGATGGACCGCGCCCGCGCGCTGCGCCGGGTGACAGGCTTCTCCCCCACGTCAACCATGCGTGGTTGGTTGTCTTCGTTGAGGTGCGACAACATGACTGGGTTCATCCTCCGATGTGATACATCTCGACTTTGCCGGCGGGAGTCCGCGCGGCGGTGGCGCGCAACTCGGAATAGCGATCATCGCGCTTGCGCCACGTGTCCTCCAAGAGCGCCGCCAGTTCTCCATCCGTGGCGCCGTTGCGGAGGGCCGTGCGCACGTCTACCCCGTCCGCAGCGAAGAGGCACAGGAACACTTTACCATCCGCGGACAACCGCGCGCGCGTGCATGCCCCGCAGAAGGGCTCGCTGACGGAGGAGATGAAGCCGATCTCGCCTGCGCCGTCGGTGTAACGGTAGCGCTCGGCGACTTCGCCGTGGTAGTTCTTATCGAGGGGTTCGAGAGGGAAGCGCGCGTGAATGCGCGCCAACGTCTCGCGCGACGGTACGACCTGGTCCCGGGTCCAGCCATTGCACGTGCCGACGTCCATATACTCAATAAACCGCACGATATGGCCTGTGACCCGGAAGCGCGCGGCCAGATCGACAACGTGATCCTCGTTGACGCCGCGCTGCACAACGGCGTTGATCTTGATAGGCGCGAAACCCAGCGCGGCGGCGTGATCGATGGCGGCGAGGACGGCGTCCGGGCCGGTGGACTGTCCCGACATGGACGCGAACACCGTGGGGTCGAGCGTGTCGAGGCTGATGGTCACGCGGCGGAGTCCGGCGTCGCGAAGGGATTTGGCGAAGCGCGGCAAGAGAATTCCGTTCGTCGTGAGCGCGAGGTCACCGAGTCCGGGCAGCCCCGCCAGCATTTCAATGAGGAGGGGCAGATCTTTGCGCAGGAGCGGTTCGCCGCCAGTGATCCGGACCTTTGATACGCCCATGCCGATGGCGAGCCGCGTGAAGCGCGTGATTTCCTCGAAGGTCAGCAGGTCGTGGCGGGACAGAAACTCGTGGTCGTGCGGGTAGCGGTCTTCGGGCATGCAGTAGGTGCAGCGGAAATTGCACTTGTCCGTCACGGAGATGCGAAGGTCATGCAGGACACGCCCCCGCGCGTCCGCGAGCGCGTGGCTGCGCGGATGTGGGGCTAATCGAGCTGTTTCGAGCATACGTGCCATTGATTCAAGACCAGAGCAAGGCGCCTGACCGTCACCTGCGCCATACGATGCCAACACACTGCGGACTGCGCGGCATTCCGCGATGGGCGCGCCGTGTGCGGGCGTTCAGGGGAGTATTATCCGCCTTTTGGGCCGGGGAAGTCGAATTGGGTATTTTACTTACCTGTTTGGACCGAAGAGAACCGGACGGATAGGACGGATTGGACCGATCGGTCCGAAGTGCGAAGAACAGTGGCCACTCGCCAGAGGGAAGAGTTCACCACGAAAAGCACGAAACACACGAAAGCAAGACGAAGAAGGATATCCACCGCCAAGGCGCGAAGGTCGCGAAGAACGAGCGGAGAAGAGCAGAGGAAGAGATGAAGAGGACTCTCGCGGAGACGCCAAGTCGCGGAAATGGACGGCAGCCACAGAAGGCGCGCGTGCGCGGGTGGCGCAGAAGACCACAGCGCGGCATGGCCACAACGGAACGAGGAAACTGATCCACCGATGACACCGATTGCGCCGATTCACCAAGGAGAGGAGATAGGAAGGGGGAACGGGCGTCTCGCCCGCACATGAGGCAGATGCGCGGACAATCAAGAGGAACGCGAATCAACGCGAATGAACGCCAATGAAAAGGCAATGCACTGAAGCCGCGTGCACTACTCTTGCGGTCCGAAAGTCCAACGCCGTGCCAGCCCGTCGCGGCGTAGCCGCAACCAAGGAAAGAGATCGTCCGCAGATGAGGCAGATGACACAGACGATCAAGAGGAACGCGAATCAACGCCAATGAACGACAATAGGGAAGGGAGATTTGCTGAGACTGCGTGAAGTCCCTCTTGCGGCCTGAAGGGCCGATGCCATATCAGCCCATCGCGGCGTAGCCGCAACCAAGGAACGAGATTGTCCGCAGTTGAGGCAGACGGCGCGGACAGTCAAGAGGAACGCGAATCAACGCCAATGAACGCCAATTGAGAAGGGAATGAGAAGGGAATGAGAAGGGAATGAGAAGGGAATGAGAAGGGAATGAGAAGGGAATGTACTCAGGCTGCGTGCGCTTTCTTGCGGCCTGAAGGGCCAAAACCATACCAGCCCAGGGCAGAGCGAAGCGCCGCCCTGGGTAAGCGGCACCCCTCCCGATCTTGAGCGCTGAAGGTGCGGCACATCATACTGCAGCCCGCATCGAAGCGCCGTGAGCATGTTGCCGCCGGGCCATGCGCTGTCCTTCGTCATATGCGCGGCACTTCTACCTCTGACGCCTTCCTTTTTCATTGCGATGACTCCGGCTCCCAAGCTTTCTGGTACACGTAACTTTTGTTGAGCAGCATACGAATCAAACTCCAGCCGCCCGTTGTGAGCAGTATCGCGAGGATGAAGAACGCTGCAGGTGATGGCGGAAAGTTGGGCAAACCCAATATGACGAAGAGCACGACAACAAACGTGCAAACTCGCTCGACACTCCGGTCAAGCCCCAACGTGAAGCCTCGCCACATGACGTTGAGTCCCGCAACCAAGGCGAGGAGGCTCACCGGCACGAGGAAAGGGATACCGAATAGAACTGCGAACACGGGCGCAAGGAGCAGGCCCGGAATAAACGAGAGCAGAATCGTGCCAGCATGCAGGTTGGCGATTCCAGTGCGCGACCTTGGAAGGGAGCGCGTTGCGCGGGGGTCGAGCCTGTGTCCATCGAGCGCGAACAGTCCCGCAAAGCAACAAATGAGCAAGCGCGGGAACTCGGGGGTGTCAGACGCAGAATAAAGCACTGATGTGAGGGCCGCCACCGCTGCGATCAAACTCGCCACAGCGAAGCCAGCAGCGAGCCCGACCGCACCGAGCGCGAGGAACCCTCCGCCCGCGGGACGTTGCAACTCCTGCGGCCGCGCATGACCTACGTTGGAGAACCACTCAACCTTGGCGGAGCGGAAGCGAGTCTGGGGTGACCACGCGAGCGGAGCAAGCCGATAGGACAACCAAACAAGCGGGATGGAGAATGCAGCACCGGTCAGGAACAGCAGACGTTCGTGAACTCCAACTGGCTCGTCACGAATCAGGAAGAGCGCGCAAGGTACTACGGTCATCCCTAACCCCGCAATCCAGTCGAAAAGCAGCTTGATTGATGATCCCTTCCTGTCGCGATTGGTGATGCTGGCTTCAATGGAGAGCATCGCCGCCCCGCCCATGATCATAACCCAGTGCAGCGTCAACACTGCCATGCGATCAATGGAGAAGAGACCCCAGCCTCCTTTGAGAATCCACGCGCTTGTTTCAGCGAATGCGAACAGGGCGGGTAAGAGCGCTACATACGAGGCCCACGTTATTCGCGACATCCATCGCCTGTCCATAGGCAAGACAGAAAGGGCACGCCTGTTGTACTCGATAACACGCTTCTCAAGACCAATTCTGCCAGACACCAAAACCACAAGGATAGCCGACGAGGCCAGGTGAAAATGGATCTTTCCGGATTCGGGCAATATGAATGAAAGACCGTAGGCTTCGAAGAACGCGAACACCAGTACTCCAACAATAACGAACCAAGTTCGCTCCAGCACCCATTGGAGAAACGCGGCTATCATGGCCAATCTCCCACTCGGTCAAGCCTGCGAATACGAACAGATCGCTTTTGCTCGCGAGACAAGGCGACGGGCATCTGCGAACGCCCAAGACAAGAGGCTCCCACCACGAAAGGCACGAAACACACGAATGGAAGACGAAGAAGGAGATATCCACCGCGGCGCGAAGCTCGCGAAGGAAGAGCGGAAAAGAATGAAGCAAGAGGTGAAGAGGACTCTCGCAAAGGCGCCAAGACGCGGGGTAGATTGGGGCGGACCGGAACCGCAAGTCCGCAGATTGCACCGATGGCCACAGATGAAGAGCAGCAGATCGGAATAAGCCGGGCAGCTGCCGTGGTAACGCAACTCTTGCGGCCCGAAGGGATAGAACCATACCAGCCCAGGGCAGAGCGAAGCGCCGCCCTGGGTACGCTGTCCCCACCCAGTCTTGAGCGCTGAAGGTGCGACACCGTCCTCGGCGGGACGCAATGAAAGTGCCCAATTGCAGGCGAGACGCCTGCGCTACATGCAGAGCGCGCTTCGTGTCTTTCGTGCCTATCGTGATGCATCAGCATTCTCTGCTCTCTTCCTCTTGTCTTCCCTTCGCGATCTTCGCGGCTTCGCGGTGTCAGATTCTTCAACTTCCGTTCGTGTCTTTTGTGCCCTTTGTGGCCATGAGTCTTCATCGTCTTTGTCCTGGAACTAAGAACTCCATCGCGCGCTCGCGGTAAAGGGTGGGCGAGTCAATAAGTCTTTGGAGGCGATAGGCACTTGCGATGAGAAGTGCGATGCTTGGCACCAGCAGCCAGAGCATCATGGATTCTCTAGCAACCAACACAGGCACAAGTCCAATGGATATCGTGAACACCGCGATGATGAGTCCCACGCCGGTCCTAGGCGTTAGCAGAAGTCCGAACAGAGGTGCAGTCAAAACGAGAGCCATCCAGCCGATGGGCGGAGATGCGCCAAATACTGCGAGCGACACCAACCCGCCCGCCAGAACTGCCAGGAATATGACCAGCGGACCACAGAAGATAAACCACGCCAAGCGGTTTGGGGTCCATGGCAGCGCGCGCAGGCAGCGCAAGGAGGCGAGCCACTTGGCGACCTGTCCCGTGGCGATCGCCGTCAGGACGAGAAGGCCCACATAGACACACGCTCTTACGTACTCAGCGTTGGTGGTGTTTGAGAGGCCTAGGCGAAGGATTGGCAAAAGTAGACATATTGTGATGATCGTCCATAAGGCCATCTCACTTTGGTGGAGCGACTCCTGGAGAAATCGAAACGGTGCAAAGCGCGTTCCGGGACGCTCTCGAAACTTGCTCTCCTTCCCGTTCTGCGGTGGGACACC
>JADLCA010000130.1 GCA_020847495.1 Candidatus Hydrogenedentota bacterium
CTTCACCAGGACCGCAAATTCTTCGTGTGTCATGTTTCAGCCCGTGAACAAAAGGAACTCTCTTTTCCCTATAATACACGAGTGTGCGCCAAAGGCGCACTACACGTTGAAGCGAAACAGGACGATGTCGCCATCCTGCATGATGTACTCTTTGCCTTCGAGCCGCACGTGGCCCGCTTCCTTGGCTTTCGCCATGGAACCCGCCGCGATGAAGTGGTCGTAGTTCACGATTTCCGCGCGGATGAACCCGCGCGCGATGTCGGAGTGGATCACAGCGGCGGCATCGACGGCCTTGGTATTCTTGGAGATGGTCCACGCGCGAACCTCGGGCTCGCCCGCGGTGAGGAAACTCATGAGGCCAAGCATGTCGTACGCGGTCTGGAGAAAGCGCGTACGCGACTCCTCGCCCAAACCGAGATCCTCCCTGAACGCCGCGCGGTCCGCTTCCGGGAGTTGGGCCACTTCCATCTCCATGGCGCCGCAAAACGCGATAACGGTGAGGCCGGTCTCCTTGGCGTGGGACTCCAGGCCGGAGGGGTCATCCGCGCCGATGCGATCTTCGCCGTAGTTGCCAAGCAAGAGCAACGGCTTCTGCGAAAGGAATCCGTACCCCGCAATGTCGCGCTTGTCCTGGACGCTCAGTTCCAGGCTGCGGAGCGACTGGCCGTTTTCGATCTGTGCGCGGCACCGCAGCAGCGCCTGGTACTCGTTGTCTTTGCGGTTCTCCTTCTCCATGCGTTCGATGCGGCGCTCGATGATGATGAGGTCGCACAGCTGCAGTTCTTCTTCCAGGCCTTTCGCATCCCGGAGAGGGTCCACGCTGCCGAGGGGGTGCATGATGTCATCATTGGAGAAGGCGCGCACGACATGGACGAGCGCGTCCACGTTCTTGAGGGCCGTCAATGCGGCTGAGTCCAGGGCTTTGTCTTCACCCGCTGCCTCGTTGGGCGCGATGTCGACGAACTGGAATTCGGCGTAGGTCTTCTTCTTGGGTTTCCAGATCTCGGCGAGACGGTCGACGCGGGCATCAGGCACCTTGAGTACCGCCACGTTGGAGTCGCGGCTGCCAAAGGTGCCCACGGCGGCGTGCGCCCCCGTCAGTGAATTGAAGATGGTGGTCTTGCCCGAACGCGAATACCCGATGATCCCGACTTTCATGCAAACGCCTTTCCCTGCTGGATAGTTGGATGGCGTATGGTAGCACTGTTTGGGAGGGAGGCGCAAAAGGAGGAATGAAACAGCGTCGCGAGGATTGGCGAGAACGTGCAAACGCGGCTCGACGGCCGCATCCCAACGCCAGGTTTCCCGGGTTCTCCGGTAACGGCCAGTGGCCGCTGTGCGCATTGTGCGCGCCGGAGTCCGCCTCGGTCGTCACGATACGATCGGCGAACCGCGTTACGTCCTTATTGTACCCCGCGCCTTGAAATCTGTCAAGACGTTTGTGCCTTTTTTGCCCGAAAAACGGAGCGTTTTCGCAAGGGTTCTACGCGGCCTCCGCGACATGCTAAGGTGGTGTTCATCGTGAGCGATTCGCAACAGGTCACGGAGGTCGCAGTGAGCAAGAAATCGGATCGGCTTGAATATCCATATTCCATTACCAGTTCAGGAATACCCGGGGGCAAGTGGCCGGAGAAGGCCTACAAGAATTTGAACTTCCTGAACAGCGGAGACGCGCGCGCCATTCGCGTGTTGTGCGAGTTCCTCGAACCGAAGAGCCGGTTCAGCCGCTTGCGCATCAAGGACACGATCGTGTTCTTCGGTTCCGCGCGCATCGTGTCCAGCGGCACGGCCGAGGAAGAATGCGCGGCGGTCCAAGAATCTACAAAGGGCCTGAAGAAGATCCCGAAAGAGATGCGGCAGGAATTGGAGCGGGCCCAGCATGCACTGCGGATGGCGCGCTACTACGATGATGCGGTGACTCTCGCGGAGCGTCTGACAAAATGGTCGAAGGACATCCCTGAACACAAGAAGCGTTTCGTCATTTGCTCAGGCGGGGGACCGGGCATCATGGAGGCGGCGAACCGCGGCGCGGCCCAGGCGGGAGGATACTCCATCGGGCTCAACATCAGTCTGCCATTCGAGCAGATGCCAAACCCGTATCAAACGCGCGAACTGTCGTTCGAGTTCCACTACTTCTTCATTCGCAAATTCTGGTTCGTGTATCTTGCGAAAGCGCTCGTCGTATTTCCCGGCGGATTCGGCACGCTCGATGAGTTGTTCGAAATACTCACGCTGGTGCAGACGCGCAAAACGGCAAAGAAGATCCCCATCATCCTCTACGGGGAGGAATTCTGGAAAGAAATCGTGCGGTTTGATTCCCTCGTGAAATGGGGCACAATCAGCCGCGAAGATCTGGACCTCTTCCACTTCGCGGACGATGTGGACACCGCTTACGAGTATATACGGGACGAACTGACCAAACGGTATCTGTGATTTGTCTCTCCGGCGCCAATACTGCCGGCGCCGGAGCCTTTTCACCTAGTCGTCATGGCGAGCCCGAACCTATCCCCCCTGCCGGGATCCTGGCGCGCCGCAGCTTACCAATCACGCGAACGGGAATCGCGGCGCGGCCGCTCTTCCCGAGGCCGGGCTTCATTGATCTTCAAGGGACGTCCCTTGAGCTGGAAGCCGTTCAACGCGGCGATGGCGGCATCTCCCTCTTCCTTCGTCGCCATCTCGA
>JADLCA010000131.1 GCA_020847495.1 Candidatus Hydrogenedentota bacterium
CGCGGGCGGGCCTCGCGAGGTTCGCAGACCCGAGTTCTTCGTTCCGCGCAGACCCATAGGACCGTTCGGACTGGAAAGCCGGTTTGACTGGGACAGCAAAGAAACCGACCTGCAGATCATTGAACAGAAGACCAAGATCGGGGTTCTGGCGGATTTCACGGACCACGTGTCCGCCTATGTGGAATTGGAGAGCTTCGACCTCTGGGGCGAGGACTTTCGTTCGGACTACGTGACTGGGATTGACTCGAGAGCCGCGACGCAGAATGACGTCGAGGTGCTTCAGTCCTGGATCGATGTTGGGGATATCCTCGGCCAACCGCTCACCCTGCGCATCGGCAGGCAGCCACTCAAGTTCGGCAAGGCCTGGCTCGTCAGTGACAGCATTGCCTCCACGTTGAACATCTCGTTCGACGGCGTGCGCCTCACGTACGATGTGGAGGATTTCGTGGTCGATGCCTGGTATACGAAGCTCGTCGAGAGCGGCATTGCCGAGCAGGACGGTGATGTCGATTTCTCCGGCGTGTACGCGACGTACCGGGGTCTGGAGCACCTCAAGGCTTCCTTGTACTGGATGTGGATCCGGGATGCCCGCAGCTTGAACGACACCAACTTCGTAGCCCCGATTGAAAGGCTCGAAGACCTGTTCAACCTGGATGACTACGATGTGACCAACCTCTACACGGTGGGTACGCGGCTTTGGGGCAAATACGCGGACTTTGACTATGACCTCGAGCTGGCCTACCAGTTCGGGGAAGCGGACGCTGTCGGGTTTGGGTTCAAGCCCGTCAGTCAGATCTACGGTGATGATGGCGCGGAGTACGACAATTGGGGAAGCGACCTTGAGTTGGGGTACAGCTTCCCGGATGTCCCCTGGGCGCCACGCCTGTTCCTCGGAGGCGCGTACTTCACGGGTGAAGACAACCGCGACCTTTCGTTTGGCGAGTACATCAACCCCTTCTACCGGCCTGAGGCGAGCGTGTCCTTTAACCGCCTCTTCTCGTACTCGGTCTACTCGTGGCTCCTGGATACCGGTCAGGAAATGTCCAACTTCCACCAGATCCGGGCCGGCGCGGAGGCGCATCCCACGGACAAGCTTACCGTTCACTTCAATGCAGCCTACTTTGGCGCAAATGAGGTCTTTGACAATCCGCGTATGGTGACCGTCGGGCGATTCCGCATACCGCTCGCGCCCGCGTTGAGCTTCTGGACCGAGGAGTCGGACGACTATCTGGGCACGCGCCTGTATCTCTGGCTTCGTTACAACTACAGCGAAGATCTGTTCTTCCGCGTCGGTTGGGAACGCCTTTTCGTTGGCGATGGTCTGGTCGATGGCAGTTTTACGGGCAGGAACGGCCTGGAGTTCAACGCAGGCACGGGCAAGGAAGATGCGGATTACTTCTTCTTCGAGTGCGGGCTCACGTTCGGCTCGCCCGATCTGAGATACAACTAACGATCCGGGAATTGCCGGAAGCCGGGGGGGCTTGACGGTGCAATCGCACGGAGGAGTACAGGATGTTTAAAGGTTTGACGCTATCAGCAAGGATACTGTTGGGTTTCTTCGTATTGGTGGTACTTGCCGCATTTCTCGGTTTCAGCGGATGGTACGGGGTTCAAGGGGTCGCCACCCAGGTGCGCTTGTCCGACACCGGGTTTGAAGCCGTGAAGGAGCTTGACAAGTGCGGCTTCTATAGGCGCGACTTCTCCAACTTTGGTTTTGAAATAAGAGAAGGGCAGGAGAAGAACGCGGTAGATCAGTTTAATGACAGCCACGCCAAACTGGCGGGCGTGTTGACGAGCCTCAGGGACGACAGCGACCTCTCAAGTGAATCGAAAAACAAGGTGGAAGCGGCCTTGACGCAATGCGGCACGTACATGGAAACGTTTGTCGCGCTTCAAGACGCTCGAAAGGCATGCGATGGCGCGTTCGGCCAGTGGAAGGCCATCGGAGAAAACGTCACGGCGAGCATCGGGCAGGCCATGTCCGAGACCATCCAGCCCGGCATCGCGGCGGCGCAGACAGCGGCCGACGCTGGCGCCCTCTCCAAATGGACTGGAATCGGGTTGGGGCTTCAGAACGACATCGTTCAGAACTTCCTTCTTCTCCGGGTCACGGCGGTGTACTTGATTGCCACGGGAAAGGAAGCTCAGTGGGACGCCTACACGAAGCAACTGGAGAAGATGCGTGAAGGCATCACTACGTGGCAGGCGACCGTCGCGGGCGAGCCCGCGTTGGAGTCGGCCGCGACCGCGGTCCAAGGGTTCATCGACCAGTACTCGACGGCTGGAGATACGTACCACAACGGACTTCTGGCCCAGGCGAACGCGGAGAACGTAATGATTACGACCGCCGCGGAAATCCTCGCCATGATCGGCGATATCCAGAAGGACCTGGGCGATTCCAAGCAGGCGATCATCGCGCGCACACAGTGGATGTCGATCGTGATCTCGATCGCGGGTGTTGTGATTGGCATGTTCCTGGCCTTCTTCATTGCGCGGAGCATCAGCAAACCAATCAACCATGCCATCACTCAGTTGGGCGAGGGGTCGACGCAATTGACCGCGGCATCCGACCAGATCGCCACGGTCAGCCAGGAACTAGCGGAATCGACCAGCGAGCAGGCAGCCTCGTTGGAAGAGAGTTCGGCATCGCTGGAAGAGCTGACGTCCATGACGCACCACAACGCCGACAACGCGAATCAGGCGAATACAATGTCCAACGACGCGCGTAAGGCCGTGGAAGAAGCGCAACAGGCCATGAAGCGCATGTCGGACGCGATGGGCAAGATCCGGACCTCCGCGGACGAGACGGCCAAAATACTCAAGACCATCGACGAGATCGCATTCCAGACGAACTTGCTGGCTTTGAATGCTGCCGTTGAAGCGGCGCGGGCCGGCGAGGCGGGCAAAGGCTTCGCCGTGGTGGCCGAAGAGGTTCGCGCGCTGGCCCAGCGCAGCGCCGAAGCATCCAAGAGCACGGCGGTCCTGATTGAAGGATCGCGGGCAGACGCGGAGAACGGGGTTCACGTCGTCAATGAAGTGGCACGCATGCTGGAGCGAATCGACGAAGGTGCTCGGAACGTGGCCCAGTTGATCGCGGAGGTTAGCGCGGCGTGCAGAGAGCAGACGTCGGGGATCGATCAATTGAACACGGCTGTGTCGCAGATGGACCGGGCCGTCCAGGCGAATGCCGCCAGTTCGGAAGAGTCGGCTTCGGCGAGTGAAGAGCTGAACGCGCAGGCCCGCGAAGTCGGCGGCGTGGTCCAGCAACTGGCCGCACTGGTGGGGGCCAGCGTGGCGGGCATGGACTCCGTGACTCAGCCCAAGACTCGCGCAGGCCGCAAGAAGCCCCCGCTGCAGAAGCCCACGTTCCATCCGGAACGCCGGACCGTCAAGCAGTTGGCCCACAAGACCGCGGAAAGGCCGAAGGAGACCCCCAAGAAAGCGGCCGCATCTCCCGAGGAGATTATTCCTCTCGATGAAGATGACCTGAAGGACTTCTGATACGTCGTAGAGGCGGCAGAACGAGTCGCAATGGCATGCAGGGGCGGTCTTCCGGGTGACTGGAAGACCGCCCCTGCGTTTCTTCATCATCGGGGAATCGCACGCCGAGATCCTCACTACTGGACAACGAACCGAAGTCCGGTGGCCCAGTCCAGTATTCTGGATTGGCCGCCCTCAAGCATCTCTTTGGAACTTATTCGCGGCTGGGTGTATAACATAGGCACGCGCGTGGGCACCCGGTGCCGTGTCCGGGCGTGTCACTCACCCGCATTCCGGCGGGCCGCCCCGTAGGTGCGAAGCGGCGGCAGCCCGAGGGGATTCGATTCCAGGAAGCCCCAGGCAGGGGCCGGGAGGCCTGCATGAACGGTTCGACGAAGATGGCTCTGTACACGGCCATGGTCCTCTTTTCCATCGTGTCGATCATGACCACGTACATCAGCCTCACGGATTCAATCCTGCCTGAACCCACCTTCGACATACCGCTGGGGGGCGGCTATGTGTGGCAGGACTGCGCGGTTTTCGCGCTGGCCCTGTCCTTGGCTATTGGACTCATGCTGTTCGCACTCAAGCTGGCCATCATTGACGGGCAGAAGCGTCTGAACGTCCTGGGCGTAATTGGCCTGACCATCATTGCCTTCATTTCGATTACCTTCAACATGGACGTCCTCTACCGGACCGCCGACCAGGAGTTCTTTCTGCGGTACTCGGACCAGAAGATGCGGGCCGTGTATGAGAATTTCCTTGCGGAAGCTCAGACCAAGCTGACCGCCCGGCGCGAAGCGCTGCAGAAGGTGGTCGCCAAGCAGGAGGGCGAACTGGAGGCGGAGATCCGCGGTTTGCGCGAGAAGCCGGCGGGGTACGGCCCCGTCGCGCGGCAGGAAGATTACCGGCTGACACTTGCCACGAAGGAAAGCGAAGTCGAGTTGCAGAGCGTTGAGGAAGCCATGACCATCAAGGACGAGGCCGACCTGCTGCTGGCGAACACGCAAGCGATGTCGCTCGAAGAAATCCACGGGCTGCAGGAGAAACTGCGTGTACCGGTGGCCAAGCTGGCGGGTTTCGCAGCAATGCCTGTCCCGCCGATAGTCAAGCAGGAGACGCCTCTGTTCGTCGTCTTCGAGAAGTTGTTTGACTGGCGCAATATCGGGCCGATGGAGATCCTGGTTTTGTTTTTGGCGTTTCTGTTGGACTTGGGCGACATCATCGGCTACAGCCTGGTTCCGAACAAGACGCAACGTGTGACGCGGCCCGCCTGGGCAACGTTCCCCGAACACTTGAGTGGACCTGAGGTTGTACGCAAGCCTTCGGGGTCTGCCGCGTTTCTGGAGTCACCGCAGAATCCTCAAGCTGCGCCGGAGGGGCTCCTGACCTCAGCGCTTTCGACGGAGGAAGAGGGGGTTCCGGTAGCGCGATTTTCGGAGGAACGGCGCCGCAGACCTTTCCGGTTCCGGCGGCGGTAGAAATGGAACTGGCTCCGCGCACATGTCGCGAAGCCAGCCAAAGAGGACTATCCGAGCGTCGTATCGAGCGCCTTGGCAGACGACGTTCTTTCGAGCAGGGGAGCGTCCATCAGCCCGAACAGCATGATGGCCTCGGCGACGATCGAGTCGCCAATCTTCGCGCAGGCCTTCACTTTGCACGCGTTCCGGCGCATCTGAATCATCTCCGCTTCGAGGATCAACTGATCGCCGGGGACTACCGTGCGGCGGAACTTGGCGCGGTCGATGCCCAGGAAGATGGCCACCTTTCCGGGAAGCGAGTTGTCGTGGAAGATCAGCACGGAACTCACCTGGGCCATGCTCTCGATGATGAGCACGCCGGGCATCACCGGCATGGAAGGCCAGTGCCCCTGGAAATACGGCTCGTTCACCGTCACGTTCTTGATGCCCACCACGCGCTCAAACGGCACGAACGACAAGATGCGGTCAACCAGCAGGAAGGGGAAGCGATGCGGCAACACCTTCATGATCATGTTGACGTCCAGCACCGCGGGCATCTTGGACAGCGAGGAAAGGTTGTCGCGCTTGGCGCGGCCGTTGGTGAGGCTCTTCTTCACTTCCTGCGAGAACTTCACGTGCGACGCATGGCCTGATTTCACGCCGATGACGTGGCCTTTGACGGGGCGGCCCAACAGATACATATCGCCCAGGAGATCGAGAATCTTGTGGCGTACGAATTCGTCGGGGAAACGCAGCTCTTCGTTGAGAATACTCTCATCGCCAATGGCCACGGCGTTTTCCAGACTGACACCCTTGATGAGGCCCTGCTCTTGCAACATCTTCGCATCGCGCAGGAAGCCAAACGTACGCGCCGGGGCAATCTCGCGAGCAAAGGTGTCGGGCGTAATGATGTAAGAGGCGTATTGCGTGCCGATGGCCACGTGGTCGAAGGCGATCGTCATCGTGACGCGCAGTTCGTCCGAAGGCAGCACGCTCAGAGTGACATCCTCGTTCTTGTAGTAGACGGGCTGCTTGATGCGGATAAACTTACGCTCGGCGTGCTGCTCGACAAAACCCGCTTTCTGCAGGGTGTTCATGAACGGCACGGCGCTCCCATCGCCGACAGGAGTCTCACTGGCATCCACGTCGATATGGAGGTTGTCGAGGCCCAACCCGGCTATGGCGGCCAGGACATGCTCGACGGTGTGGACTTTGACGCCATTCACGCCGATGGTGGTGCCGTAGGTGACGTCCACCACATTGTCCACATCGGCTTTGATGGCGGGGCGGTCCGGCAGATCGCAGCGGTAGAACGTGATTCCGCTGTCGGGGGGCGCGGGCTTGAACGTCAGTGTCGTGAGATTGCCGGTATGTAGACCGATCCCCGAAAAAGACGCCTCTCTAGCTATCGTCTTCTGGTGTTCCATGTAATTGACCTTCTAATTGGGCGCAGCGCGCTTCCAGGGCCTTGATGCGGCGAAGTGCATCGGGGAGTTGTCTCAGAGACCCTTGCATACGCCGGCCACGCTCGAGTTCCACGGCGGGATATCCAAATACAGTGCATCCAGGGGGTACGGATTTGGTCACGCCGCTGTAGGCGGCAACGGAGGCGCCATCGCCGATTTCGATGTGGCCGGTCAGGCCGGCTCCCGCCCCGATGGTGACATTTTCTCCCAAGACCGTGCTGCCCGCGATACCCGCATTGCCGCAGACGATACAATTTTTGCCTATTCGTACATTGTGTCCAATCTGCACTAAGTTGTCAATCTTTGACCCGTCGCCCACGACCGTAGCGCCAAACGTGGCCCGGTCGATGGCGGAATTCGCCCCGACTTCGACGTCGTCCCCCAGGATTACCGTGCCCACCTGCGGGATCTTGATTTGAACGTTGCCGTGGCGCGCAAACCCGAAACCGTCGGAGCCGATCACCGCTCCATGATTGATGACGCACCGGGCTCCAATGGTCACGCGGCTGCACACGGTCACGTTCGCGTGCAGCACTGTGCCTGGACCTATCGTTGCATCCCGCCCCACATACGCGCCGGCATGAAGCACCACGCCGTCGCCCAGTACCGCGCCTTCCTCTACAACAACATGTGGCCCGGCAACCACTCCCTTGCCCAAGGTCACGCAAGGATGGATAAGCGCCGCTGCATGCATGCCCGGCTCGGGCGCCCGCTCCAAATCCTGCTGAATCCTCAGAAGTACCCTGAGAATACCCTGGCGGGGATCGTCCACCTGAATGATGGGGATACTCGCGTCACGCAACTCGCGCGAACCGAGCACGGCGGCGGCTTGGGTGGTCTCGAGATGGCGGAGGTAGCGGCTGTCGGCCAGGAATGTCAACTCGCCCGGCATCGCTTCCCGGATTCCGTTGAGTCCGGTAATGCGGACCGACGCGTCTCCGAGGACCGTCCCACCAACCAATGCGGCTATTTCACCAACGGTTGTGTTCATGTGGCCTGGTCCGGGGTCCGGTTGGCATTCCCGGAGGCACCGGTTCGGCTCGCCTCAACCTACTTCGCGCCGTTCAACTTGGCCGTGACTTTGGAGGTGATGTCGATCTGCGTGCTGTAAAAGAGAACCGACGTCGGACTCTTCGGATCCGCCTCGAAAATCAAATGGTAGTTCTCGGCAACGCCGATCTCATTAATGGCCTTGTCGATATCTTCCATCATCGTGCCAAAGAACTTGCGCGATTTGCTGTAGATTTCGCCCTGAAGCCGTTTGAACTCGGCTTGGTATTTCCGGTAATCGCTCTCGATCTTGTCGCGGAGGGTAGTCTTCTGATCGTCGCTCATGCCCGTGCCCTCTTCGAGCTTCTTCTTGTCGGCGGTCATGCTGTCGGAAAGGGCATCGATCTGAGTCTGTAGACTCTTCTTCTCAGCCTCGAGAGCGGCCCATTCCTTCTTCTGACGGTCGTAGTTGTCGAAAACCTGCTTGCGGTTCACGACGGCAATCTTGAATTGGCCGGCGGGTGCCGCCTGGGCGGCCGCGGCTTTCTCTTGCGCGAGGGTTGCTGAAGGCATCAGAAGCGAAACTAGTACCAGAGCGACTAAAGATTTGACCGCCGTGTTCACGTTCCAAAATCCCCTTATAGGTTATTGTCGGCACACTCTTGCCGGAAGTCGAGAGTCAGGAACACACCTGACCGCCCTGCTCCGCGAATGTGATTTGGTCAGGCAGGACAAGCGCGGAGTATAGCATTACCCCGTCCGCACTGCAACTCCTTCTGGACATAGCGGGCAGTTAGAAGCGGAATCCGCCCTGCAAATGGACCTTGGGCCCATCCTGATCTTCGTCGCCGTTCAAGGGCATGCCGATGTCCACACGAATCGGGCCCATGCGCGGCACGTCAAACCCGATACCAACGCCCGCGCCATACCGCATATCGCCGAATCCGAAATCACTGGGTTCAAGCCAGACGCCGCCGGCGTCCAGGAACCCATAGAGCCGGAACCACTTGTTCCACTTGTATTTGATTTCCAGATTATTGACGAGGCGCAACTCGCCGCCAACCGATTCATCGTCCCCAAAGATGCCGTAACGTGGCCGCGTGGGTCCGATATCGCGCGAGTCGTAGCCGCGCACGGTGCTTGAGCCGCCCGCGAAGTAGCGGTCCGAAAGAGGAATGACATCCGAGTCGCCCCAAGGCGAACCAATGCCTTGGCGAGAGCGGTATGACAAGACCCACTTGCTTTCCTCATCCAACGCCCAATACCAAGTCGAATCGTGGTCGATCTTCCAGAAGTTGTTGTCGCCGCCGATACCGGCGATCTCGAGTTGGAGGTCGTGTCGCGCACCCTTCGATGGGTCGCGGGAATTGTCGGTGGTGGTCCGGTTAATTCCCCAAATACTGCTGATGGTCACATCGCCGCCGATGTAGGGGTAGTACGCACTGAAGGGGCCTGTCTCCATGTCGCTGTAGTTCACGCTGCGATAGCTGACGGCGGTGCGGGCGGTCACGTAAGGAGACAGGACCTTGCCCAAGCGCAACTGGCCGCCGCTGGTTTCCTGGGTGTAGTCCGAGCCGCCTTCGTACTCATAGGATTCGTCAAAGAGGTCCACGCCGAAGAGGATCGGGTATCCCATGAATTCGGGGTCGGTGAAACTCAGGTTGTATTCGTTGCGGCGCTGCCCCAGGTTCAGGCGAATCCGGAACTGCTGGCCGCCACCCGAGAAAGTGGGCCAGTTCGTGATATCGAAATTGTTGAACCGCAATTCGGTGTATCCGCCGAACCCGTCGTCGGTGCTGTACCCGGCGCCGAAGTTCCAGAAGCCGGTGCGTCCCTCATCCACGTCCACAAGCAAATTGGCGAAACGGTCGTTGTCCTCGATGTTCTCCATCGAGAAGCGAATGGCTTCGTAATAGTCCGTACTTTCCAGGCGCCGCTTGCTGGCTTCCAACAGAGTGCCATCGAAGCGTTCCCCGGGAACCACGAAGATGTCGCGGCGGATGACATCGTCGCGGGTGACGTCGTTGCCGGTGACCTTGATCTCGCCTACGTACTTCAGATCGCCTTCATCGGTGCGATACACGATATTGGTCGTCGTGTTCTGCTTGTCGAGGGTGACCTGGGGGGTGACACCCGCGTTGACGTAACCGCTGTCCGCATAGCCTTTCGCGACCAAGTCAGCGTCTTTCTGGACCTGCCCCTTGTTGTGGACGTCTCCGGCCTGAACCTTCAAGAGATTCAGGATTTCGTCGTCGTCAAAGACGACGTTGTTGGCCGTCTCGATAGCCCCGACCTTGTACTCAGGCCCTTCGGCCACGGAAATGACGATGTCCATCCCTCTGCCGCTGTCTGAATAGGCGATTTCGGTTCCGGCGACAGCGGCCTCAAGACGCCCGTGATCACCATACTTATCGAGGACTTTCTGAAGGTCGGCCTCAAACTTGTCCTCGTCATACTTGCCCCCGAAGAACCACCACCGGCGTTTGGTTTGCATGCCCTTCCGGAGTTGGCGGTCGGACAGGGCATCGTTCCCCTCGAAATCGACGGAGCGGATCCGGGCCTTCTTGCCTTCGTCGATCATGTAGGTGATGCGAACGCGGGACGGGCCGACTTCCTCCACCACGATATCGACGGTGGTGTTGGCAATGCCCTTGGATTGGTAGAGGTTCAGGATGGCTTCGCGCTCTTCGTCGTACCCATCTTCGAGGAAGGTGTCGCCTTCCCGCCAGGACACGGCGCCGCGGATGGCCCTCTCTTTGATCTTATCGTTGCCGATAATCTTGATTTCGGAAATGACGCGCTTCTCTTCCACCAGGTAGGCAATGACAACTTGGTCCCCATCGAGCGTGGCGTCTGCCTTGATGGAGGAGAAAAACGTGGTATCAGAAAGCCGGCGGATATCGCGCGAAATAGCGACCTGGTTGGAGGTTTGGCCGGCCTGGACTTCAAGCTGGCTGCGGATGAGTTGTTCGCTCACCCGCTCGAGGCCCTGTATTCGGACCTCTTTGATGGTCTTTCCATCGAATTGTTGGGAAACTGCCGGAAGCGCAACGGCGAACGCCAGGAGCGCCATGAAGAGGATCTTTTTCGTGCTCAATTAGTCACACCTTCCGCTACGGGCACAACCGGCTCAAACGTTAGTTTCTCACCCTCATCCGCTGGGCGAACCTCGATGCGCATACCGGGTGCGAAGATGCCTTTCAGCAATAACTCGGAAAGAGGGTCTTCGAGGTACTGCTGGACTGCTCTTCGCAGCGGCCGCGCACCGTATTGCTCGTCACTGCCCACCCGAATGATGAACTCCTTCGCATCATCGTTGAGTGTCAGTTCGTAGCCCTTTTCCCCAACGCGTTCTATCACTTCCGCCACGTGAATGTCAACAATCCTGACCAGCTCTTCGTGGGTAAGCCGATGGAATACGACGACTTCGTCCACCCTGTTCAGGAACTCGGGATTGAAGATTTTCTTGACCTCATCCATCACCCGCGACTTCATTTCCCGGTATTCGTCTTCCTTGGAATCCTTCTGGAAGCCCACCTGGGTCGAGCGGCCGATCCGGCGCGCCCCGATGTTGCTGGTCATGACGATGACGGTATTCCGGAAATCCACCTTGCGCCCGGTCGAGTCGGTCATATGGCCGTCTTCCAGGACCTGCAGAAGGATGTTGAACACGTCGGGGTGGGCCTTTTCGATTTCGTCGAAGAGCACGACCGAATAGGGGCGGCGGCGCACCTGTTCGGTGAGCTGACCGCCTTCGTTGTACCCCACGTATCCAGGAGGGGCCCCCGCCAGCCGGGAGACGGCGAATTTCTCCATGTACTCCGACATGTCGATGGTGATGAGGGCGTCCTCGTTGCCGAACAGAAACTCGGCAAGGGTTTTGGCCAGGAGGGTCTTGCCCACGCCGGTCGGGCCCAGGAATAGAAAGGAACCGACAGGGCGGCCGGTATTGCGCAGACCCGCACGGGACCGCTGAATGGCGCGGGTAATGGCATCGATGGCCGATTCCTGGCCGATGACGGACTTGTGCAGTTCGTCGCGCATACGCAGGAGCCGCGCCGATTCGCTCTCTTCGAGCTTGGTCAAAGGAACGCCAGTCCACTTGGACACGATATAGGCGATATCTTCTTCCGTCACGACCGTCTCGGCGGAATCGCGCTTCTTTTCCCAGTCGCGCTTCTTTTCGTCCAACTCCGCGATAAGCGTGCGTTCTTTGTCGCGCAGACTCGCGGCACGCTCGTACTCCTGCCGGCGGATGGCGGATTCCTTTTCGTGCGTGACCTTCTCGATTTGCTGCTCGATGTCCTTGAGGGCGGCGGGACGCGTGGTGATCTGCAGGCGTGCACGGCTGCCGGCCTCATCGATCACATCGACCGCCTTGTCGGGCAGGTAGCGGTCCGTGATGTACTGGTTCGACAGTTTTGCCGCGGCGACAATCGCTTCATCCGAGAACTTGACGCGGTGGTGCGCCTCGTACTTGTCGCGCAGACCCTGGATGATGCTCACGGTCTGATCGACCGACGGCGCGTCTACCATGATGGTCTGGAAGCGCCGTGCCAGGGCGGCATCCTTCTCGATATGCTTGCGATACTCGTCGAGCGTGGTGGCACCGATGCATTGCAGTTCGCCGCGCGCCAGAGAAGGCTTCAGCATATTTGCGGCGTCCACGGCGCCTTCGGCGGCGCCTGCCCCGACGATCGTGTGCAGTTCGTCGATGAACAGGATTATATTGTCCGCGCGGCGGATTTCTTTCATGACGGACTTGAGGCGCTCTTCAAACGGGCCACGGTATTTCGTCCCCGCGACTACGCCCGCGAGGTCCAGGGTCAACACGCGGCGGTTCAGCAGGAGGTCGGGCACGTCACCGCTGACGATGGCTTGGGCGAGTCCTTCAACGATGGCAGTCTTGCCGACACCGGCTTCGCCGATGAGGACGGGGTTGTTCTTGGTGCGGCGGCTGAGCACCTGGATGACGCGCTCGATTTCGGCCTCGCGGCCGATCACGGGGTCGAGTTTGCCCTCCTGGGCAAGCACCGTGAGGTCGCGGCCAAAGGTATCCAGCGCGGGAGTCTGGCTCTTCTTGCCCGCAGAGGCTTGCGGCCCGGGCTTCCCTTGGTCGCCCAGAAGGCGGATGACCTCGGCCTGGATGCGTTCGAGGTCGACCTTCATGTCTTGAAGGACCTTTGCGGCGATCCCCTCCCCTTCTTTCACGAGGCCCAGGAGAATGTGCTCGGTGCCGATGTAGCTGTGGTTGAAGCGGCGGGCCTCTTCGACGGCGAGTTCGAGGACCTTCTTAGCGCGCGGTGTAAACGCGATTTCGTCGCCGGAGACCACGGCACTGCCACGCTGAACCTGTTGCTCGATTTCGAGAGAGAGGGACTCGATGTCCACGCCGAGATTCTCGAGCGCGCGCGCGGCTATCCCGTCGGGCTCACGGCAAAGCCCCAGGAGAATGTGCTCGGTCCGGACGTATTCACTGCCCAGACGGGTGGCTTCTTCGCGCGCCGCGCTGACGACATGCTTGGCTCGTTCGGTAAATCGTTCCCACATAATTCCTCTGCCTTACCTGGATCCATGCGCGCGTCCGGGGATCCGGCCGCGACTGCATGGCCCTGAATCTGTTCCCTGCCCCGGCCCAGTCCGGACCCGGGTCCATCCTCACGGGATATCGTTTACGGAGACTGCTCCGCTTCTATGTATTCGACAAGGGCACGCCACCCGTGTGGTGCCGCCCTAAACTGGATGCCTTGTGATCGACCTGCCGATATTGTGCTTGAATGGGGAACGCAATTCCACCTGGCACCATCGCGATCACTTGCCTGCCGTTCCGCGATGCGTGCCCGCACAAGAGGTCCCATCGGACCCATTCGACTGATCGGTCCGATCCGTCCAATTGGCGTTCCATAGCGCGCCAGTGCAGGTCATTCCTCTTTGCCGTCCGGCTTGAAGCGGACACCCGTACACTTGGGCGAATCGCGGAACGCGCGCGGTATCAGGAAAACCGTTCGCGAAAAAGACTGGCGCGTGCGGTACTCAAGGCAAAATGGTCGCATTCCTCGCCCTGACGCGACTCCAGATGCGCAGCTTGCGCGGTCACCAGTAATTCATTCAATTGGGGAATGGTGAATCCTTCCACCTGACTGGTGGCAATGCCCAGGCGCAAGGCGGACAGAAGGTCCAACGCCTCCTGAAACTCCAGCACGCGAGCCCCTCGGGCAATACCGAGTGCCCGGCCAACACGGTCTGCCAGAGCGGGAAGGCTCTCGGCCCGCGTAAGCGACGCGCGCGTCGCGCGCTCCTGGGAAACCGTATCACTAATGGCGGACTTCAGATGGTAGGCGATTTCCTCTTCGGAACGTCCCAGGGTGCCGCGATTGGACATGATGTAAAGATAACCAGGCGCCCCCGCGATATCTCCAAACGCTCCTGTCATCGCGTGGTGGCTCTTGCGAATACTCTGTTCGAGAGGCAAGACGCGGCCTGAGGAAGTCAAGCCCGGCAGGTGTAAGACGGAGGCAATGCGCAAACCAGTTCCCACTTCGTCCAGTGACGAGGAGAGGTATCCAAACTTGGGATCATAGGCAAAATCCAAGGTCGCGGCCAGCGAATCGTCGAGTTCGGAGACTTTGTTCCAAACCTCCTGCACCTGCATGCCCGCCGCCAAGGCGGTGTAACGGACATGATCCCGCTCGTTCACCATGATGCTGACGCACTGGTCATCGCTCATGAACACGCCTCTCGCACCCTGGCCCTCGACGAGCCATGGCGAAATCAGGTGCCGCTCGACCAGCAGGCGAGCGTCATGTTCAGCGAGTTCGGACAACGGGTAATACTGGCCCCAGGAAAAGTGCTCGGAGTGTTCCAGAACCGAGAGGATTTGCTCTTCCACGGCACGCTTTTCGTCGTCCGAGCAGCGGTCGGGAAACGGGAAATCCGCCAGATTGCGTACAAGCGACAACTGCGTGTAGAGGACGCAGTCCTCATCCGGCCCACTGCTGGCAAACCAACGGGCGGGTCTGTCTAACAGGGTCCTAAGCATGGCTTACGCTTGTCCCTTCGCCCTGCGGTTTGCGCTCCGCCAACCGGAGGGCGTCCTCCGCGCCCCGGATCGCGTCGCGCAGCCGCGCGGCATCTTCGTAGCTTTCCGTCTTCAAGGCGCTGCGCAGCAAAGCCCTTTTGGTCTGGAGGTCCGCACGCAGCCGCTCGCGCGCGTCGTCACGGCGCGGGGCCTTGCCCCGGTGCCGGGACCCGAATTGGAGGCCGCGCAATATGGACTCCAGCTGGTCGCTGAAAGACTCGTAGCACACCGGGCAGCCGACCCGTCCAGTCGGAACGACATCCTGAAGTTCGATGCCGCAGGAGCGGCATGTCCGCTGAGGCACGGTTGTATCCGACATCCCGGCACCCGCACTCCGGGCACGAGGCGCCGGAGCCTCTCCCGACAGCTCGAAGCCCGAGATAGCTTCGGCCTGTCTGCGGGCCATGCACTCCGAGCACATCTGCTGCTCAGAGACTTTCCCATCAACCACTTCCGCATAACGGACGGTTGCGAGATTCTTGTGGCATCTTTGGCACAGCATAACAATCTACCTCTGCTACTAAGTATAACATTCCGGGCTCGTACGTTCCATTCTTGGGGCCGCACGAGGACATTTCCGCCTGCCTTTTGTTCAAGCGCCTCAGGCAAAAGAACCGCCACCCGTATAGACGCAAAGCACAGCAGGGCCATACGAAAATCATAAACAGGTACATGCATGCTTTGATTCCGCTTGCGCCCCATGTATTCGAGCTGGCGGCAGACGGTGAAGCCCATGTCTCGCACCGCAGCTTGGGTGCGAGGCAGGACATGCGGAGTGGCGTGGTCTTGCCGCAGGGTTTCCTGTTAAGCTGGACCCCTCGAGCACGACCGATGGGTCTGCACCCGAAGTACCGCGAGTGTGATAACCGGACGCGATTGGGGCGTTTGCCCTGGAAGCCAGGGAGGAGTCGCACAGTGGAGAAGACACGCGGCCGCACGTCGCAAGATAATGGGGTCGTAAGGGGAATGGTTGCAAGTCGCGGATAGACTACATCCTCTAACCAAGGATTACTTGGCCGCTGGATCTAGTTTTAAGCGGACATATGCTCTGATTATTAAGAATACTGCGTGATATTTACTTTACAAAAGTAACGCAAGAAACCAACCGCGAAACATAAACGGCCCCAAACGAAACAGGATATGGAACCTGTCCATGCGAAAGAACATATCGGCGTCAATTGCTGTAGGTACACTTTTCGCTGCATTTCTTGCCCCAGACGCAGCATCGGAAGATCCGCAACTCGCCTCTCTCAACCCCGCCGCCATATTCACCCATCTTGACTTGGACCGGGCAGATTTGGGGGCAGTGCGCGAACTTGTTCTCCAGGGAGACGCCCCCAACGCCTTGCGCTCACTTCGAGACCATTACCGGGCGAAGTACCCCCTTCCGGACGGCGAACCCAAGATCGAGCAGGCGACATTGGAAACTGCGGACCGCACCGCGAAGCACATCTTTCAGTGGGGCCCGTACGAGCCGGCTGAATATGGAAAAGACGTTGATTGGGCATGGGACCCTCGGGGAGACATTGAATGGGTCGCCGCGATGTACCGCTTCTACTGGGCGGATGCGCTGGTCCAGGCCTACCAGGCAACGAGGGACGAGAGGTACGCCGAAGCGTTTGTCGAACTGACGAGTGACTGGATCGCCAAGCACCCGCTTCAAGAGCGCGATAAGACTCACCCAGTTTACACGAACTGGAAAGGCTATCCCTGGCTGGACATTCAGACCGGCATCCGCGCGACGAATCTGTGCCGGGCGTTTCCGGTCATGGTGCACGCGGAGGCCTTCACGCCGGAATTTCTGGGGGTCTTCCTGGCCAGTCTGTACGACCACCAGGCCAAGACCGAGTTTTACCCGATGGGAAAGGTCCACAACAAGGCCATCTTCGAACAGCGTGGTTTTGTGAATGTGGCGTACACATTCCCTGAGTTCAGAGATTCACAGCGTTGGCTGGAACTGGCGTTGGGCAGGGCGCGGGAAAGCCTGCTCGATCAGACCACGGGGGACGGTGTTCAGCGGGAGTGGTCGGCGGGTTACCATCAAGGAGTCCTGCGCGACGCGGTGGAGATGATGGGGCGCATGGAAGAGCGCGGGATCTCCGTTCCTGAAGATTATCGCGCGCGGGTCCGCGCCATGTGGGAGTACCTATTCGCCATGTCTACGCCGGACTTGGGCTACGCAATGTTTGGAGATACGAGCCGTCCGTATCCCTCACCGGCACAACGCGGAAAGATGACGTTGTATGGGTCCATGCTGCTGGCCGCGGAAGTTCTAAGCGATCCCAGATTCGCGGCATTGGCTCTGAACCAGACAGATGAGCTGCCCGCGTTGAAGAGCTACGCTTTCCCAGAGGCGGGGATGTACTTCCTGCGCGATGCTTGGGGACCTAAACAGATCTACTTCGCGCTGCACTGTTCCCCGCCTGGAATCAGCGGGCATGACCAACCGGATAACGGCACCTTTGAAGTGTGCGCTTTCGGCCGTTGGCTGATGACCGACTCGGGGTATTACACCTACGGGCACGACCCGGAAGCGCGCGCTTGGCACCGTCAAACGCGCGTACACAATACCTTGACACTTGACGGCAAGGATACGCAGGTGGCGGGTAAGCATCTGCTCTGGAAGCAAGCGGATCGTTTCGATGCGCTTTGCGTAGAGAATGCGTCATACGATGGTCTCACGCATCGCCGGAGCGTGTGGTTCGTGGACCATGCTTTCTTCGTGGTTCTGGACGAGGCTATTGGAACGGCAAAAGGCACGCCGTCCTTGCACTTCCAGTTCGCCCCCGGCGCCATAGCCGTCAACGCCGGGAAGCACAAAGTGAGAACCGGGTTCGGCGACGCAAACGTGCTCTTGTGGATGGCCCCCGCCGCGCCCGTCGTGTTTGAAGAAGAAGATGGCTGGTTCGCTTATGAATATGGAAAGCGCGAAGCGCGCAAAGCCGTTCGCGTCGCGGCAACGCAGGAAGCGCCCTTCACATTCTTGACGCTGCTGATTCCTTACGAGGGCGTGACTGCGCCGGAAGCGCACGCTGCAGTAACCGTGCCGCACAACGCAGGGGATGGCCGCGTGACAATCGAGGTTCGCGCGTGCGGCAACGCGTGGCGAATTGGAAGGGACTTGGAAACGGGCGAGGCATGGTGCGAAGCTCAATAGCGCCGGAACGGAGAATTCACGCAGCAATCTGATAGGAGATGGAGTCATGCCCGGTGTGTCAATCCTGCTGGCGGTATGCGGTGCGGCGGCTCTTGCGGACCCGATTGCGCTCGACAAAACGCGGCAACTCTTTCTGGACGACTATCTCATCGCGTCGATGGAGAATGTCTCCCGCGTCATCAACCCCGCGGAGAAATCCCCGGCGAATCCCGTGCTGTGGCCGCAGGAGCCCTGGGAGGGTAAGGTGGCCATTGTGTATGGGTCTGTCCTGCGCGATGAGGGCAAGTTCCGCATGTGGTATCACGGCGAGGCGGGCGTCAGCTACGCGGAAAGCGACGACGGCATTGCATGGACGAAACCGGGACTGGGTCTATACCCCGTGGACGGGCAAGACACCAATACCGTCGTCAAGCGTGGCGCGGTAGAAGGCGAACCCAATGTACTCCCCCACTTCTATGAACTGTTCGGTGTGCACCGCGACGAGCGCGCGACTGATCCCGATCGCCGGTACGTGATGGGGTTCCTGAGCATACAGCGGGAGTATGAGGGTCCCAATGAGGATCCCTTCCACAAAGGCGAGCGCCGGGGTCTTGGCGTGGCTGCCAGCCCGGATGGCATACATTGGACCCTTCGAGAGAACTTCGCGACGGATGCCATCTGCGATGGCGGCACCTATTGGATGCTCGACCCCGCGCGCGAGGCCTATGTGCTGTATGGCCGGACGAAACACGTTCCGGAAGGGCTGCTGAATGCGTGGGGCGAAGATGAGTGGGTAAAGAAGAGTTTCTGGGGACGCGCGGTGGCGCGCGTGCAATCGCCCGATTTCTTTGAGTGGGACTTCACGGCGCCCGCCACGGCCCCCATCGTGATGACGCCGGACGGGAAGGACAAGCCCGGAACCGAGATCTACTCGCTCCAAGTGTTCCCTTACGAGGGCATATACATTGGGTTGGTCCAGGTGTTTCACAATCAAGCCGACGCATGCCACCTCGACATCCAGTTGGCGGTAAGCCGGGACGGCGCGGCCTTCTCGCGCGTGGGCAACCGCGCCCCGTTCATCCCTGTGGGACCAGTGGGAAGCTGGGACCGATTCAACACGTCGGTGGCGAACAATCCGCCCGTGGCGGTGAATGACGAATTGCGCTTCTACTACGGCGGGCGAACCTACCGGCATAGCCCTTACGCGGGACCGGACAAGGGAACGTCGGGAGGCGGGATCGGATTTGCCAGCATCCAGCGCGACCGCTTTGTGTCGTTGGAGGCGTCTTTCGATGGCGGGGTAATCGAGACCGTGCCGGTCGAGTTGACGGGCACCACAATCCATGTGAACGCGGCTACCCGGTTTGGAACGATTGAGGTGGAGGTCCTCGACACGCAGACGCGCATACCTGTCGCGGTTGCCCTCGCGGCCCAGGAGGATGCGCTTGACATCCCCTTGGCCTGGAATGAAGGCGCCGCGCCGGCGAAGGGGCCCTATATTCTGCGCATCACCCTACGGAATGCCGGACTGTATGCGCTTTGGTGCGAGTAGACGTGGCGTGTCTCGCATTACGCTCGTCGACGCCCTTGAGCATCTTCTTGCGCGAGAGCGGCTTGACTTCGCGGACGATCATCTCGCGCATGGCCTTGCCTTGCTCGGTATCCTGGGGGTACGAGAGGAATTCGAGGGAGATCCCTAGACGCTCCGCCACGCGGCAGGCGATGAGCGGCCACACAACCCCGATATCCCCGATGATGGGAATACTCCCTTCGTGACGCGCGAATCCGGACATTTCCATCCGGAACGGAACCTTGAACATCTTCGTTTTGGGCAGTCCATCGGCGATTGCCTGCTGCACGGCGCCACCCGAGCGCTCCGCCTCATGGACACGTTCGAGAGCGGGGTCCAGGTCGATCCGGACCAGGGTCTTGCCTTCCAGCGAATAGGTGTAGTGCTCCATCCAGGCCGACCACATGCCGTGCCCCGTGTATCGTTCGAATGGCCCGTCATGAATTTCCTGTGTCAACGCGACGGCCGATTCGATGATGACATCGGCGCTGGCAAGCATCCGCGCGAGCCGCGTGGCGCGCTCCATGAGGCTGATGCTGTCGCCGATGTTCAGTCCGATCGCTCCACCTCCCACCAATTGGGGTATGGTCACGAGCACCGGCAACCCGAGTTTGGCGCCCATGCCGATCATGGTGCGTTCGTCGGCGCCCAGTCCGGCAATCTCCTCGAATGAGGCCCCCGAGGACCGCGCCAGCGACGCGATTTCACCGGAAAGGTGCTCAAGCCAAAGCCCCATGGGATAGCCCAGATTACCGGCGGCCTTGATGATGGTCTTGCCCTCCGCAAGGCGGAGCTTCTCCATCAGTTCCAGGTCCACGGGCATGCCACGCCGCAGTTCGTCGTACGATTCCGGGTCCATCAGGGTGAGTTCAAACTCGCCGCCACGCGGCAGGATTTCCGCAGGAACGCCGAGCGGCGCACCGGGACAGCGCTTCACCTTGTCGAGAGTGCCTCCCATTTCATGGGAGACGACGGCGGAGCTGGTGGACACGGCGTCCACGATTCCCGCGCGCATCAGTTCGGCGATCAGCGTCGTCACGCCTTCGTGGATGTTGGGACCGCTCCCGGTGACGACGGCCACTCTTCCGCCGCGCTCCTTGGCGCTCACGATACGGTCCGCGGCCGCCTCGACACGCGCCTGCGCGGTCCCGTCCAACCGGGACACGAGTAAGTCCAGAAGTGCCTTGTCCACCTTCATAACGGATCCCTTTCCACCCGGGCGCCTAACTGAGGGCCCGCTCAAGCATCATGTCTCCGGCGCGCGCGAGGTCCTCTGGAGTGTCCACGCTGAATCCGCTGAACCCGCGGTCCGGGGTCAACGATTCCACCACCCGCACGCGCAAGCCATGTTCGAGCCAGCGCAGTTGTTCCAGCGATTCCGCCCGCTCGAGCGTGGTGGCCGGCAACGCGGCAAGCTGCAGCAGCGTTTCCCGGCGGTATGCGTAAGTGCCGACGTGTTCGTACACCGCGTGATCGATCGCCTCGCGCGGATACGGAATGAGCGAACGCGAGAAGTACAGCGCATTTCCAAACAGATCCACGACGACCTTGACCACGGATGGGTTGGCAAGGTCTGCCTCGGATGTGATGCGGTACATCAGTGTTGAGATGTTGACCGAGGTATCCGCCATCAGGGGCCCGACGACTTCATCAATCATGGCCGGATCGATAAAAGGTTGATCGCCCTGGATGTTCACGATGATGTCCGCGTCGAGCGCGCGGGCCACTTCCGCGATACGATCAGTTCCGCTCGGATGGTCGCGGCGTGTGAGGACCGCTTGGCCACCGAAACCTTCGACAGCGTCCAGAACACGCTGGTCATCCGTTGCCACGCAGAGTGAAGCGAGAACCGGCGACTCCATGCAGCGTTCGTAAACGCGTTGAATCATGGGCTTGCCCGCGATGAGCGCCAACGGCTTTCCGGGAAGACGCGTGGACCCGTAACGGGCGGGGATAATACCAGCGACAATTGGGACATTCATCAGCAAAGCACCTCCATGCAGGTTCTTTATATACTATTTAACAAACAAAATCAAGGATTCCAACACAAAATGTCTTGTAATTGCCATCGAATAATGTTATTTTATCGGCCATGAGCGGTAGAAAAGACACTACGACGACAATGGCGGGCGCCTTGGCCGACCGTATGCTGGATGAGATCTTGAACTCCGAACTCAAGGAGGGGGACCTCTTCATGACCGGAGATCAAGTCACAGAGCGCTACGCGGTTTCGAGGACAGTCGCGCGTGAAGCTCTCAGTCAACTCCAGGCATTGGGAGTACTTAAGGGACGTCAGAAGAAGGGTGTGCTGGTGGCGCGCCCCGACCCGGTGAGGCTTTCGGAGCGCTGGGTGCCGCTGTATTGCCGGCGTGAGAACCGCGAGGATTTCAATACCTTGGCACAACTGCGCTACGTGCTGGAACTGGGCGCGGTGGACCTGGCAGTGGCCAGAGCCACGGCGGAACAAGCGGAACGCCTTGGCGAGTTGGCGCGCGAGTTCGACAACATAGCCGCGGAGCACGGCCACAGCGCGGAGGCGGACAAGGTGGACCTCGCGTTTCACACGGTGGTGCTGGAAATGACAGGCAACCCTTTGTTGGCGGGGATGCACCGGGTGTTGTCGCAGTATTTCTGCGCCTCGGCGGAGTTTGACCCCAAGCCGAGCGCGTCAAAGGCCATCCAGGAACACCACATGATCGCTGAAGCGTTCCGGCGGCGGGATGTGGAATCCGTGCGCACCCTGCTGCGCATTCACATGGAAGACAACGTCCGCGGCTGATTGCGGAAATGGAGTTCGTAAGGCGCAGGAGCACCGGAAACACGTGCAGGGGAACAATCATGTTCAGATACCTCGTTGGTGCGGTCGTGATTTTAGTGGGGAATGCCGGTGCGGCGGACAGCGCACCGCGGTACTCTGAGGAACTCCTCTTTCCATTGCAGGAACAGCACGTGCACTCGAGCAGCCTGGCGGAGTGCCCCAATGGGGACTTACTCGCGTGCTGGTTCCAGGGGTCGGGCGAGCGGCGAAGCCCGGACGTTGTAATCAAGGGCGCCCGGCTCAAACGCGGCAAGTCCACCTGGAGTGAACCATTTCAGATGGCGGACACGCCGGGGCTCCCGGACTGCAATCCCGTGCTCTTCATCGACCCCAACAAGGAACTGTGGTTGTTCTGGATCGCCGTGCCGGCCGAACGCTGGGAGGATTCCCTGCTGCGCTACCGCAAGGCGAAGGACTACCAGGGGAAGGGCGCTCCCCACTGGTACTGGCAGGATGACATGATTCTCAATCCCAGCGCGGATTTCCCCGCAACGTTGGCCATTGGTCTCGAAAAGGCGCGCCAAGCCCTGCCAGGGGTGGACACCGAGTTTGGGCGAACCCTTCGGCGCGACCTCACAAGAATTCTCGACGATGCGCAGGATTTGGGGAAGCGCCAACGCGGATGGATGACGCGCGCACAGGTGGTGGTGCTGCCAAGCGGCAGGTTCCTGCTGCCGCTCTATTCGGATGGTTTCCTGCTGGGGCTCATGGCCATTTCTGACGATGGAGGCGCCTCGTGGCGGCCCAGCTCCCCCATCGTGGGAGCGGCGCTCAACCAGCCAAGCATTGCCCGCAAGAAGGATGGAACACTCGTCGCCTACATGCGCGAAGAGTGCGACATATTCATGCGCACCTTGCGAAGCGAATCCAAGGACGATGGCGAGACATGGAGCGTGGCCGAGTACACGGACATCCCAAACCCGAATTCAAGCCTGGCCGTGGCGACGCTTGAAGACGGGCGCTGGGTCATGGCCTACAATGATTCACCGGTGGATCGCCACACGCTGAACCTTGCCATGTCGGACGATGAAGGCGCCACCTGGAAGTGGCACCGGCATCTGGATCAACGGGAGGGCGGAGGATTTCACTATCCATGCGTGCTTCAGTCCAGGGACGGACTGATTCACGTCACCTACACGTATCAGCCTGGTGAGAATACGGGGAAATCCATCAAGCATGTCAGCCTGGATGCCAACTGGATAATCGAGGGAGACGGGGCACGCTAGTTCGCGTTCTGGCAAGGCAAGGCAAGGCGGAAACAGCAGGAGAATCCGGTGGACCAGATTAGCTACATCGATTTGGGCGTGCTTGTGCTGTACTTCGGCGCGATGCTCGCGATGGGGTCGTACTTCGCGCGGCGCGCGAAAAGTACGGAGCAGTACTTCGTGGGCGGGCGCGCGTACCCGGGATGGCTGATCGGGGTGTCGTTGTTTGGGGCGACAATCAGTTCGATCACCTTCGTTGCCTATCCAGCGGATGCGTTCAAGACCGCCTACGTGCGGTACATCATTTGCATCACGCTTCCGATCGCCGTGTTCGTTGCGACACGCTACTTCGTGCCGTTTTTCCGCCGTGGCAAGATCACCTCGGTGTTCGAGTATCTTGAAGGCCGCTTCGGCCCCGGCACGCGCCTCTACGGCGCGAGTGTCTTCGTGCTGGCCCAGTGCATTCGCATCAGCATGATTCAATTCCTGGTTGCGCTCCTGATGGCGCGGCTCACGGGATGGAGCGTGCCCGCATGCATCCTGATCGGCGGGGTCATCACCGCGTATTACACGATCGTTGGTGGAATGGAAGCCGTCATCTGGACCGATTTCGTGCAGTCGGCTATCCTCACGCTGGGCGGTCTGCTAATCCTTGGTACCATCTTCATCAAACTCCCGGACGGAGTATCGCAGTTCTTCGCCGTGGGATGGGCGGACGGCAAATTCAGTTTCAGTCAACTCAATGCCCAGGGGGAATTGCAGCCCATCGGATGGGGCTTCTCATTGAGCGAGAAGACCGTGTTCATGCTTCTGATCGTGGGGCTCTTTCAGTGGCTCGCGGAATACAGTACCAACCAGGAGAACATTCAGAAGTACTGCGCCTCGAAGTCTGCGCACGACGCGCGCAGCGCCATGTGGATTTGCTGCTGGACCTGCGTACCGACTTGGGGTTACTTCATGCTGGTGGGCACGGGACTGTACGTCTTTTACAAGCAGTTTCCCGATCCAATGGTCCAGGAAATGCTCACCGGGGCGCGCAAGGCGGAGGAGATCCTCCCCTACTTCATCAAGACGCAGCTGCCCGTGGGCCTGTCGGGAATCGTCATCGCGGCTGTGCTGGCCGCGGCGATGTCCAGCATGTCCTCGGCCATGAACTCGATTTCCGCGGTGGCCATCACCGATGTGTACAAACGGCACCTGGCCAAGAATCGCGATGACAAGCACTACGTCCTGGTTGCCAAGCTACTGACTCTGGTCAGTTCGGTCATCATGATCCTGGGCGCCTTCTGGTTGTATCGCTCGCAGAGCCAGACGCTCCAGGATCGATGGACTGAACTACAGTCCATCGTCGCGGGGGGACTGCTGGGGCTGTACATGCTTGGTTTCTTCACCACCCGGGGCGACGGCCGGGCTGTTGCCATAGGTATCCTGTTCGCCGTGACGTGGTCTGCATTGATCTCACTATCGGGCCTGGATTTGCTTCCTGCCAACCTGTCCAGTTTCATCAAAGCGAACTTCGAATCGTACTACACCGGAATCGCGAGCAATGTGGCGATGTTCGTGGTTGGCTATGGTATGTCATTCCTGCTCCCGAAGCGTCGGCGTGACCTCACCAATTTGACCGTGTGGACCCAGAACGATGAACCCCTGACCTGAGTTCCGCGCGGACGGTTGAGGCCGGTTTGCCGGCTGGCGGCGCCCCCAAGACTGGCTCCCTCTTCAGGCTTGGGGGCTCCTCTTTGTGAGCTGATGTGGGTGCGGTTGCCCTATATTAGGAAGGGTCTGGACAAACGAAAAGAACTGCTGTAAGATTTGTCCGGCAGGGGGTAATTCTCCGAACAAGTGATTTCCTGGCTATGTTTCCCGTATCGTCCAAATAAGGAGCGCTGCAGGCGACAAAAGAGTACAATATATACACTTAAATATCTCAGAAATTTACCCACAAGAGGGGGCTCAGGACAGTTCAGGCACCCCCCCTCGACAGCCGGTCGGACTTCATCGCAGTTTCCTTTTTCACGTGAACATCAAGAAGCAAGGAGCGCAGTGATGATGAAAGTCAAGAAGGGGTTTACCCTTATCGAGTTGCTGGTTGTAATCGCAATTATCGGCATCCTGGCCGCCATCCTCTTGCCCGCCCTCGCCCGTGCGCGCGAGGCGGCGCGCCGGGCCTCCTGCCAGAACAATCTCAAGCAGTGGGGCATCATTTTCAAGATGTACGCCAACGAATCGGCGGGGAACCGGTTTCCACCACGCCAGGCAAACTGTAACCGGAACCTGGCTGCAGTTGCCTATACGGACGCCGCTTCAAGCGCTGATTTGGCCCGCGGGGTTAGCGCAGGACATCTTTACCCGGAGTACTGGAACGACTTCCATCTGAACTTCTGCCCGTCAGATGCGCAAGGGTGGGAGTACTGGGTACCGGACGTGTATAGCGGGGGTGCCGCGAATGCCGGATTCTGGGGAAAGATCGGCTCTGGCTGGAGCCACGCCGAGAATGCGACGGTTCAGCGGATCGCACCGGAATACCTTAGAGTCTACGGGAATCTTCAGACCGTAGCCGGCAATGCGGGCGGGAACCGCTGCTGGAACAACATCTATGAAGGTGGTGCGGCGCCACTGCTGGACCCGGGCAAGAACTGCTTCATCAACACCACCAACCAGAGCTACAGCTACTGGGGCCATGTCATTCTCGGCGAGTGGTTCAAGACGGTTGCCGATGGAACCCTGATTGGTGAGACGTTCTCGGGCAACGGTCAGCCATTGCGCCGGATGTCCGGTTATGACCTGACATACACGTGGACCCTGTCGGATGGCACATCTGCCACGACCCAACCAATCAAGGAAGGCATCGAGCGCTTCTTCATC
>JADLCA010000132.1 GCA_020847495.1 Candidatus Hydrogenedentota bacterium
GAAGAAGTCACGGAATTCATGCGCGTGCTCAAATACACGATGATCGATGCGCTCCGCCAGTCCTATTCACAGGTTGTCGCAGACATTCGCGCACTGACGAAGGTCACTGAACATATCCAAGATCCAATGGAGCTTTCTTACTCTATCAACCTTCTCGCGTGTCCCCTTAACGTAGACGTAGTCCCCGCAAAAGACGATCCCCCGCTCTCAGTCTCCTTTTCACCTCCAAAACTCGTCACTGACTTCAGCGACGCATACCGCAGTATTCTCTTGCGCCATGCCATCCAGAGTCGCGAGCATGAGGTATCCGGCAATCAAGCTCGATGCATCGCAATTCAAGACATGCGAGCAGTTGCTTTCCAAATCGAAAAGCTTCAAAGTGAGCAGGAGTATAACTTTTCCATTAGACTGGAGGGCAAAGGCGGCACCGCGATTCTCCAGGTCGAACGAAAGAGCCTTACGCGGTTACGTTTCGAGGCTTCACGGGAGGTGCTCGTCACACTCGCTGTTGCGGCACTCATCCTCGTTTCCGGTTATGCACTTTTGCAGACCGACTTCGGGGGCTTAGTTTTTATCCTTGGATTCGTAGGTTTCGGTGTTCTGGGCATACTTGTTGATAGGGTACGAGATAAGCTGACGGAGATTCACGATTATGAAAGAAAACGAGCAGCGGGGCTTACGCCGTCTAGACCTAGAGAGTAAGCTACCAGCGGGATTCAACGAACTCACCGATACGGAACGCCACGAGGTCATGCGGAGACTTACGGAGCAGGATCTTGGCCTCCGAGAAGAGATGCTCCGCAAATATGGAAAGAGCCTAATAGCACAAGATGATATCAGCACTGGGATAGACGCTGTTCAAAGACTAGACCACGAGCGTAAGATCTACTCCAAACATATGAAGGGGGAAACAGGTTCCGGTACATATGATTTGCAGATACGGGGTGGCGATACTCGCTTCATAGTTCCAATCATAATTGCGATTGGAGTGGTCATACTGGCGATACTCTTGGCGTTTGGACTCACTTAGTAGTTGGCAATAAGCTCAAAATGAGATCTCAGCCGTCCAGTCTTCCTACTCTGCAAGTCAGCCGATTCAAGAAGCTAGTTCCAGTCCAGAATGGTCTTTGGCACCTTCTGTTCCCCCCTTGAGATCTGCTTTGAGGATAAATTCAGCAAGCTATGGGAGCGGGAGCCAATCACATGAGCTATGAAAACAGATGGGAAAATCAGGGACAGACTACGAATTTCTTGCTCATTCTAGACCGTTGTGTTTAGAATGGGCCTCATGAGCAGGGTGGCACGGATAGTTGTTCCGGGGTTTCCGCATCATGTGACGCAGCGGGGAAACCGGCGGGCGGATGTCTTCGAGTCGGACGAGGACCGGCACTCGTATCTGGGGTTCGTGAAGAAGTACTGCAACCGCCATGGCCTCGACATTTGGGCGTATTGTCTGATGAGCAACCACGTCCATCTGGTCGTGGTTCCGCAACGGGAGGAGTCGTTGGCTCGCGCGTTGCGCGACGCGCACACGGTCTATGCGATGCGGTTCAACACGCGCACCAGCCTCAGTGGGCACGTGTGGCAAGGGCGGTTTTACTCCTGCGTGCTGGACGAGGCGCACCTGTGGGCGGCTGTGCGGTATGTCGAGCGGAACCCGGTTCGGGCGGGCATGGTGGAGCGCGCCGAGGACTACCCTTGGTCGAGCGCGCCGGGGCACTGCGGGTTGCGCAGCGACACGTTGCTTTCGGCGGACTTCCCTCCAGCCGGTGTGGTGAAGAATTGGGCGGAATGGTTGCGAGCCGAGGACGAAGTAGAAGCGGTGGACCGAATCCGCCGCCAGACTCGAACGGGACGTCCCTGCGGCGCGGCAGGCTTCATGACCCGCTTGGAAAACCTGCTGGGCCGCATCGTCAGCCCCGCCAAACGCGGCCGCAAGCCCAAAACCCAATTGACGCAAAGAGCAAAAGGGGAAGAAAGGGAAAATCGTAGTCTGTCCCCGATTTAAGGCCCTTCAGGCCGCAACACAGACCCCTGATATCCTCTGCCGCCAGATCCTGTCTGCGTTCATCTGCGTCATCTGCGGACATGATCTTCGCTTTGGGAATCTGCCCCCACCGTGCGCTTGTTCAGCCGAATGCGGCTACCAAGGTGGCAAAGTTCTTTGATACGGGGAACACGCCGGGATACTTGATGAAGGCGACGTGCCCGTCCATGTAGAGCGCGTTGACGCCGCCCGGCACGTGGTTGTACTCGACGGTCGCGAGGTCGGTGCAAATGTTGTCCCAGGCGACCGGCACGGCGCTTTGGGCCTTCGCGCTTCCGGCGGGGTTGTTGATGTCGGTGATTAGAAAGCGCTCCACGCCCTCCTTCAGGCGTTTGACCGTGGAGCCGCCGCCGTTACCCTCCCCCGCGGGGCCACCCACAAACCCGAGGTACGTGTCCACGTTGACGTCGGCGTCGAGCAGCACATCGTTCGTGGGATCCAGGTCATCGAGAAAGCCGCTGACCATGATCACGATGCCCATGAGTTGCGCGGGTCCGGAGATGATCACCGGGGGCGGGTTGCTGTTGGGCAATGCCACGACGGGAAACGTGTCCTCGCCACGATCCAAGACGAATCCCAGGTACTGGTAGCTCACGTCGCCATTAGTGATCACGCCTTCGTAATTGACCCCGTCCACGGTGCTGACGCAGCCGCCCGGGCTCAAGGCCGTGGCTTGATCGTACCCCTGACCATTCTCGTCGCCTTCGCCCCCCGGGTCAGACGGGCAAACCAAAATGTTGGGGTCCGTGCAGTAGTCCGGGTGCAAGGCGTACATGTCGGCGAAGAAATCGGCGTCGTCCGTCACTTCATCGCAATCCGGCAGATTGGCGCTGTCGCCGAACAGCTCGTCGCCGTGCATGCGGGGCCAGGTCTCCCCCCGGCTCTCGCCCGCGTACATCTTGAACGTGATTCCCCACTGCTTCAGGTTGTTCTGACAGCTCGCGCGGCGTGCGGCCTCTCGCGCGCGGGCAAGCGCGGGCAGCAAAATGGCCGCGAGAATTCCAATAATGGCGATGACGACCAACAATTCGATCAGCGTGAACCCCGAGCGTTTCACTTCGCTTTCCCCCTCTCATGCCCCGTCTATTGCCTGGCCGCTGTCGCGTTCGCAGACAACACGTCACTCCACCGAACGCGCTACCCTTGGGGGGAATAGGGCCGTCGTGGGTACGGCCCACGGGTTGAAGAATCCCGCTCACCCCACCGAAGTATACCATAGGATGCGCGATACTCAGAGGCGTGACGCGATACAAACAACCGGTATGTGAACAGCATCCGCAAGATTGCCCTCGACACCGCCAGGAGGAACAAGACCAGCAAACGCGGCGTAAAAGGAAAACGAAAGGAAGCCGCATGGAACAGCGACTACCTCGCGGAACTCATCATGCAGGTGAGACGTCTAATGCGAGGGCCCGTACCTCTCGCGTGATGACGCGGGCCTTCCCGTGCGGGTATACTGTGCGGCGGTCTACCCTGTAACCCTACGCGGAAGGAAGGTGTGCTCATGGCGAAGGCGAAGAAGGTCCCGTTGCGCAAGGATGTGAAGGCCGAGGACACGTGGGACCTGCGTCCCCTTTTCCCGAACGACAAGGCGTGGCACGCCGCGTTGAAGGAACTGGAAGGCCAGATCCCGCGTTTCGAGAAGTTTCGGAGAAAGCTCGGTACTTCCGCGAAGGTTTTGCTGGACTGCTATCGTTTTGATGTCGAGCTGAACAAGCTGGCGGAGCGCATCGGGTCCTACGCGTTTCTCAAGGCCTCACAAGATGTAGCCAACAGCACCTACCAGGGGATGGTCCAGCGCTACACCTTCGTGGCGACGCGAGCCGGCGAGGCGGCGAGCTTCATTGCGCCCGAGATTCAAGCCATCCCGAAGAAGACCATCGAGAAGTACCTGAAGGATCCCAAGCTCAAGGACTTCCGGTACGCGTTAGAAAAACTCCTGCGCTACCGCCCGCATATTCTCTCCGAGGCGGAGGAGCGCGTCCTCGCCATGCAAGGCGAGGTGGCCGGGACCGCGGGCAAGGTCTTTGGGCAGTTGAACGACGCCGATTTGAAATTCGGCACGGTGAAAGACGAGAAGGGCCGCAAGGTCGAACTCACGCAGAGTTCGTTCCGCAGCCTGCTCGAATCGCCGAAGCGCGAAGTGCGCAAGACGGCCTTCCACCAGTTCTACAAGTCCTACGCGGATCACGCGAACACCACCGCGGCCACGCTGAGCTCGTCGGTGCTGCAGGACATCTACCAGTCCCGCGTGCGCAACTATCCATCCGCGCTCGAGGCGTCTTTATTCCACGACAACGTCCCCGCTGCGGTGTACAACAGCCTGATCCAGGCGGTGCACGAGAATCTCAAGACGGTGTACCGCTACCATGAGGTGCGGCGGCGCGCGCTCGGACTCAAGCGGATTCACAGCTACGATCTGTTTGTACCGATCGTCGAGATGAAGCGCATGCACATCCCCTACGCGGAGGCGGTGAGCACGATCTGCGAGTCCCTGAAGCCGTTGGGCTCCGAGTACTGCCGCACGCTTGAGAAGGGATTGAATGCGCGCTGGGTGGACCGCTACGAGAACCAGGGCAAACGCAGCGGCGCCTTTTCCGCGGGCGGTTACGCCGGGCCGCCGTACATCCTGATGAACTACCGCGGCGATGTCATCGATAGCATGTTCACGCTCGCGCATGAGGCGGGCCATTCGATGCACACGTACTATAGTGCGAAGCATCAGCCCTTTCAGTACTACGACTACACGATCTTCGTCGCGGAGGTGGCGTCCACGTTCAACGAGCAATTGCTGGGGCACTACCTGATGGAGCGCGCACAGGACAAGAAGATGCGCGCGTTCCTGATCAACAAGGAGATTGACGAACTGCGCGGCACGCTGGTCCGGCAGACCATGTTCGCGGAGTTCGAGAAGATCATACACGCCATCGCCGAGGCGGGTGAACCGCTCACGCTCGAGCGCATCCGCGCGGAGTACAAGCAATTGCTCGATCTGTACTTCGGTCCGGAATTCACCATCGATGAGGAATTGTCGCTGGAGAGCATGCGGATCCCGCACTTCTACCACGCGTTCTACGTGTACAAGTATGCCACGGGCATCTCCGCGGCCATTGCCTTGTCGCAGAAGGTGCTCCACGGCGGGAGCAAAGATCGGGACGCCTATCTGAGATTCCTGCAGAGCGGCGGTTCAAAATTCCCGCTCGAACTCCTGCGAGACGCAGGCGTGGACATGGAACGCCCCGAACCGGTGGCCACGGCGATGCGGCGCTTCGCCACGCTGGTCGATGAATTGGAGGAGCTGGTCTGAGCGCGGGCTATTCGCCGCGCGCGTTGCGTGTACTACGGCAGGGGGAAGTCGCATGAGTGCATCCGTCGAGGGTGATCGGTTGAAATGGTGGCGCGAGGCCCGATTCGGCATGTTCATCCATTGGGGCGTGTACGCGATTCCTGGCCGCGGCGAGTGGATCATGTACCAGGAGCATATCCCCGTCGAGGAGTACGCGGCACTGGCGGACCAGTTTCATCCGAAGGCCTTCGATCCCGCGGTGTGGGTTGCGGCGGCGCAGAACGCGGGCATGAAGTACATGGTGCTGACCGCGCGCCACCACGACGGCTATTGCCTGTTCGACAGCAAGGTCTCGGCCTTCACATCGGTCAAGAAGGCGGCCAAGCGGGACTTCGTCGCGGAATTCGTCAAGGCATGCCGGGCGGCGGATATGCGCGTGGGTTTGTACTACTCCCTGATCGACTGGCGATTTCCAGGGGTGTTGCCGCGAAGCCTCAATCGTGATGTGGCCACATGTCGTCCGATGGTGGAGCAGGCGCACGCCCAAGTGCGCGAACTCCTCACGCAGTACGGCACGATTGACATCCTCTGGTATGACATGCTGGACCCGCACGACCCGGAGTTGTGGCGCTCGCGCGAGTTGAACGCCCTGGCGCGCGAGCTACAGCCCGATATCCTCATCAACAACCGCGCGGGGTTGCCCGAGGATTTCGGCACGCCGGAGAATCAGGTTATCGCCGAGAACCGCGCCTGGGAAGCCTGCTACACGATGAACCGCAGTTGGGCGTATTGTCCCACCGACCGCAACTACAAGCCTGCCCGCGAACTGATCCGGCTGCTGGCCTCGTGCGCATCCGGCGGAGGAAATCTCCTGCTCAATATTTCCCCAGATGCCGAGGGCCGGATCCCACTCGAGCAGGACCTCACGCTGCGCGAGATCGGCCGCTGGTTGCGCGTGCATGGTAAAGCGATCTATGGCGCGGTGAAGCCCCCATTCGAAGCGCCCGGACTGGGCATGGCCTCCCGCGTGGGCGACCGCATCTATCTGCTCCTGCAACGGTGGCCCCGCAGCACACTGCCCTTCGCGTGGTGCGGCAGCACGGTGACTGCGGCGCGCCTGCTTGCGACCGGACACGACCTGCGCGTGGAGCAGCGGGGCGACCGCGTCTGGCTGCACGGCCTTCCCGCCGACGCACCCGACCTGAACTTGAACGTCGTCGAACTGAAGTTCGACGGCGAACCCCGCGCCTCGAATCCGCCGTATCAGTGAGCGGTTGCGAGCACGGTTATAAGCGTTGCGTGGCCTCCCCCAGTACTGCCTCGCTCTCCGAGCGCGGCAGCACAAGACAATTCTCATCAACATGCCGGGACGTTCTCCAAAGGTTGGAACATCCATGTCTCGGCGTGAAAGGAAGCTGGGAAGGTGAACGTGGCTGGGCGGCTTGCGGGGTTTGGGGCACCGAGAGTCTCGAGCTTCCGCGCTCGGCGAGCGAGGCAGTACAGAATTGTCATTCTCTGAATTCTCCGCGATCCTCTGCGCTCCACGCGCCTCCGCGTTGAAATGTAATCAAATCACGGGCGAGACGCCCGTTCCCCCTTACTCTCTTCGTCTCCTTCATGAATCGGTGTAATCGGTGCAATCGGTGGATAAACCTCTTCGATTGTTTCAGCGGCTCCGCCGCCTTGCAAAGTCCCTCGTGTTGGCCTTACGCTGTCGCGAGTCGAGGGGAATGTTGGGGTCGAACTCAGTCATTGGAGGCACTATCATGGGCCAGACAGGGATGAACGCGACGGGCGGTGACGCGGCACAGATCGACGCGCTGACACGGGGGTTTCATTCGGGTGCGAACTGGTTCTACTGGATCGCGGCCTTCTCTGTCGTGAACTCCATGGTCCTGTTGTTCAAAGGGGAATGGGGTTTCATCATCGGTCTGGGGATCACCCAGGTATTTGACGCCCTGGCCAAGGGGTTTGCGGAGGCAGCCGCGGAGGAAGGCGTCAGCGCCTCCGTTGGAACCACGGTGACGGCCGTCGTCTTGGTGGTCGATGTAGTTGTTGCCTTCGTTGTCGGGCTGTTCGGCTGGCTCGCCAACAAAGGATTTGGTTGGGCCTTCATTATAGGAATGGCCTTCTACGCGCTGGATGGCCTGCTCTTCCTTCTGGTGGGCGATCTGCTCAGCCTCGGCTTTCATGCGTTCGCGCTTTTCTGCATCTTCAGCGGCTACAATTGCCTGAAGAAACTGCGCGCGCTGGAACTGCAGGCGGGCGCGGTCCCCGCACAATAAGCTGTACCGCGAGACGGGACCTACATGAATCTTCGGAGCGCTCTGAGCGGCTTGGGCATTGTGTCGGCGGCCTTGGCACTGGCGGTCATGCCCTGTGATGCGCAAGCGCCCTTCCGAGGCGTGCACTTCAATCCGCAGGTCAGGCCCGAACAGCCAGACTTCCCGTGGCTGCTCCACTACGGCGATTGCCGTGATGCCGTGCGCATCCACTTGCGTGATACCGTCGATACGCTGCACATCAACTTCATCGACTTCTTCGTGTTGATTCCCCACACCCTGGCCGTACCGCCGAAAGGCCCCGCCGCAGGACAGCCCGTTGAGGAATGGGCGAACCTGACTTACCTCGATAACCTCGCCGCCTTTCTTGACGATTGCCATACACTGGGTGTATCCGCGGAAATCGACTTGGCGTGCATCATGTGGATTCCGTCCACCGTGGACTCCGAACACCACATCAGCGTGTCGGGCGTGTGGCCCAAGGCGGATGACACGCCGTGGGATGAGTCCACCACGTGGTATCGCGGCGTGATCGAGTACGTGGAGAAGCGCGTTCAGCATCCTGAAGCCATCGCAATGTGGTGCATGATGGGACACTACCAGTGGGGCGGCGCGGAACCCGTCCTTTGGGATGGAATGCCGGACGTCATAGCGCACACCGAGCGTCTTGTGAAGGAAGTGTGGCCTGCGTTCCGCTCCTCCGGAAAGCGCCCCAAGGCCGCACCGATCATGCTGCCGATCTTTTCCGCGAATGACTTCTGGTCGGCCCAGCCGCCGCAGGCGCGCCTGAGTGCCTTCACGAATCTCAAGAAATGGCTGGTAGACGATCTCGCATTGCCACCCGACTACTGGGCGATGACGAGCTATCCCTTCTGCGACCCCGCGCCGGATGGGTTCTTCTACCTCAAGGC
>JADLCA010000133.1 GCA_020847495.1 Candidatus Hydrogenedentota bacterium
CACCGCCCTGCGCCCGGCCGGGACCATCGTCGTGAATGGGAAGAGGGTCAGTGCAGTTTCCACAGGGGATTTCATCAGCGAGGGAACTGCCGTGCGCGTCGTTGAGGCGCACGGCAATCGTGTGGTGGTCGAATCGGCCCGGAAATCGTGAAGAGCCGGCCTGCGCGAGGCGAGTCGGCGGGACGGCAAGAAACCCGGCAGGGTAAGGTTGCAGCGCTGAGTGGCTGCCCAATAAGAAAGGACATGCACAATGCCTGACGCAATATGGACCGTGCTACTTATATTCCTGCTCATCGTTTTCCTGATCTTCGGCGTGATCGTGATCACCTTCATCAAGCTGTACATCCAGGCATGGCTCTCAGGTGCGCACGTCAGCATGCTGAGCCTCCTTGCGATGCGGCTACGCAAAGTCAACCCCAATATCATCGTGGAAAGCCGCATCAACGCGGTCAAGGCCGGGCTTCGTATATCGACCGACGAGTTGGAGGCGCACTACCTCGCGGGCGGCAACGTGGTACGCGTGGTGCAGGCGCTGATTGCCGCGAATAAGGCCAATATCGAACTCACCTTCCAGCGCGCCACGGCGATTGACCTTGCGGGCCGCGACATTCTCGATGCGGTGCAGACATCTGTAAATCCAAAGGTCATCGACTGCCCCGATCCCCGCCAGGGGCAATCCACCGTCGCGGCGGTCGCCATGGACGGTATCCAGTTGAAGGCCAAGGCCCGCGTGACGGTGCGGACCAACATCAAGAGCCTGGTCGGCGGCGCAACGGAAGAGACGATCATCGCCCGCGTCGGGGAAGGCATCGTGACCACCATCGGTTCGTCGCCCACCCACAAGCAGGTGCTGGAAAATCCGGATCGCATTTCCAAGGTGGTGCTGCAGCGCGGCCTTGACGCAGGCACGGCCTTTGAAATCCTGTCCATTGACATCGCGGACGTGGACGTCGGCGAGAACATCGGCGCACAACTGCAAATCAAACAGGCTGAAGCGGACAAGCAGATCGCCCAGGCCCGGGCCGACGAGCGCCGCGCCATGGCGCTGGCCCGCGAACAGGAAATGCGCGCGCAGGTCGTCGAAATGCGCGCCCGCGTGGTCGAGGCCGAAGCCGAGGTGCCCAGAGCAATGGCCGAAGCTTTCAGAAGTGGGAATATGGGAATTATGGACTATTACCGCATGAAGAACGTGGTGGCCGACACGACCATGCGCGAATCCATCGCCAAGACCGAAGGACGTCCTGAAGAGGATTCCTCCGGCTCACGCACATAAGCGGACGGATAAGCAGCCATGGACATTGGAGATATCGGCGGGATAGTCGCCTTCATCATCTTTGTGGTGATCGCGATAGTCCGGAAGTTCCCTGAGCAGAAGGAAATCGAAAACCAGCAAAGGGAGGCGAGCAAGCAGTCTTCGCCTCCCCAGATGCCGGAAGCGACCCGCCGCATGCTGTACGGAGACAATCCGCCCACGGCACTGCCTCGTCTGGAACCCAAATCCGGCGGGCAGGGCCCGGTGGTTGCCAAACCGCGCGGCCAGGTCAGCGTGCCGACCGCGCAACCCCGGCGTGTGGTGCCGCCTCCTGTCGCCCCGAAACAGGTCCAACCGCGGCCGACACAACCCGTTGCGCGCGCCCCGCAAGCATCCCCTCAGCGGCCTTTTCCCCCGCCAAGACCCCAGGAGGTCCAGGCGGGAACGCCCTTCCGGCCAGCGGAAGAGCAGCGGAGATTGTCGCCTGATCAACAGCGCCACATCGCCGCGGAGGAGCGGCGCCGCCTGTCTCCCGAACAGCAGCGTCACATAGCCCAGGAAGAACAGCGCAGGCTGTCACCCGAGCAACGCCGGCCCCAGCAACGCAGAAAGGCCCCGCCCCCTCTCCAGCCCGAGGGGAGAGAAGGCCCTGCCCCGGCCTCCCAGACGCCAAAACGGACTCAACCCGCGCGGCGCGCTCAAAGGCGTCAACTGTTTGCGGGGACTCACGACCTGCGCCGTGCCATCATTCTGCGCGAAGTCCTGGGTCCACCCAAGGCATTCGAGTAATCTTCATCGAATTCGACCACGGGCCCCGTTCTCCCGAACGGGGCCCGTTTCATGTCTGCGGCGTAGTTCGCTTTCATTTGGGCCCCCGCTTTTGGTAGACTATCCTGTTGTATTGCTGCCATGAAACGTGGAAGACGGCTATGAACAGTCCCAAGCTGCATGACGGTATAGCCATTATCGAAGTGGCGGACCCTTTTGTTCTCACGGAAATTGAGAGCGATGCCATGCTGCAACCCTTTCTTGGGGAACGGCTTTCGGAAACTTCCGTGGCCGTGCAGCCGCAGGCGGTGGCGGACGTGGTGCGCCGCTTGCAGTCCCTGGGTCACATGCCGAGAGTCCAGGAGTGAGCGCGGTGTACAGCATCAAAGAATGCCTGCGCGGATACACCAACGACGCACTGGGCGCCATGTGCGAGCGGTGGAATCTGGTCGCCGGAACCAAGGCCAACCGGATTCGCGCACTCGAAAAAATCCTCGACGACCCGCTCCATGTGAAGCAGGCTGTGGCCCAGTTGGGCACCTCCGAAGTCCGTCTCTTGAACCTGCTTGCGCAGAACCCCGGTCTGCTCGCCTCCGACTTGGTTAGTGTGCCCGCCTTGGTTGGCGGGGAAGGTCCCTCGCGCGCATTATTGTCTCTGGCCACCCTTGGATTGGTGTTGGCGCTCCCGCAAGACCGGGCTGGAGCGTTCTCATTGAGCCACCTCGCGCGTGAAGAGCAGGGCTCGGGGGTCTCCCCTGCCCTGGTCCTTCTGATGTGCGCGGAGGGCATCTTACCGGCCTCGCCACTGTTTGGCCTGAGGCTACCGGCAGCGCCGGACACTCCCACTGAGAATTCGATCACATGCAAAGACGGCGCGGCCACCGCGCTGCTGGAAACCTTGCGCGTGGTCGAGGTGTTGGGACCCAGAGTGACAGCCACTGGCGAACTGCACAAGACCGACGGCGCACGTGCGCGCGAACTCGCAGCGGAGGCTGGAGTTTCCGGCGAGGCCATTCAATTCGCCCTTCTGGGCGCGCGAAAACTGGGATGCGTGGAAGTCAAGGCGGGACGGCTTGTTACAACCGACCGGGCTGAGAAGTGGGCCGGCGGCAGCCGCGCGCAACGTACGCGCGACCTCTTCCAGGCCTATATCTCTTCCGATGAGCTGCCGGACCTGCAGCTCTTCTTCCCGCAGGTATGCGAGGCCATCGAAGCGCGAATGCCCTCCGGGAGTCTGCGGCGCCGCTATTACAAGACACTTGCGGTCAACCTCTTGGCGGAGCAGGAAGAAGGCGTGTGGATACCGGTGGATGTCTTCGCAGACGCAGTTCGGCGCCTCGATGAAAACGTCCTCTTCCTGCACGAACGCTGGCGCGCCATCGCGGCGGGCGCACAGGACCCGTCCGCGGCCTGGCGGGACCGGATGTGGCAAAACCATGAGCGGCGGCTGTTCCAGTGGATGCTGCAGAGCCTGTTTGCCAACATGGGCATTGTCGAGATGGCGGACGAGGGGCGAGTGTTCCGGGTGACCGGTGTTGGCCGCTACGCTCTCGGGGTTGGCACGGCGCCTCAGGAGGCTGAACAGGCGCAGCACGACGCGCTGGTAATTCAGCCCGACTTTGAGGTCATCGCATACGTCGACCGTTGTTCTCCCGACCTTCGGCGGAAACTGGACGTCTTCTGTGAACGGCTGCGCGGAGGTCCGGTCAGTACATATCGCCTGACCCAGGAAAGCGTTTACCGGGGGGTGCGGGCCGGGGTTTCCACGGATGAGCTTATTCGTATTTTGGAGGCCCATTCCACACGCGCCCTGCCCCTCAATGTGAAGGAACAGTTCACAACCTGGAGCCACAAAGTCGCATCGGTGACCATACGAACCAAGTGCCGGATGCTGGAATACGGCTCGGAGCAGCAGGCGCTGGAAGCGGTGAAGAAGAACTCCGAACTGCGCCACCTGGGTGGACGCTTCGTGCTGTGCGGGGCGCCCGTGAACGGGGCGACTCACGTTCGCATCGATTACAGCCGCCCGCTAGGTCCCTGCGCCATTCAGAAGGATGGGCTGACCTTGCACATCCCCTGGGAACGTGCGCACCTGTTTGCCCGAAGACGCCTTGAGGAACTGGGCGAAGTCAGCACGGCCGCCTCGGGTGACCTGGTATTTCGTCTCGAGCGCGGACGCGGCAGGCGAGGCGTGGATTGGGGTCTGCAGGCCGCGCAACTGGAAACCCTCGTGGAAGGCCCTTTGGCGTCGCGATACCGCGCCGCACTGCGCGCGTGGAGCGGCGAAGTTGGCGCACCGTCGGCATTGAGCGCGACGCTTATACGCTTCGAGGATGAAGAGACCTGCGAGGCGGCGCTGCAACTGCCCGAAGTGGCGCGCCACGTGGAGGGCCGGTTGGGGCTGTACACCCTGGTGGCGCGCAAGGGCGGACTGCCCGCCATCAAACAGGCCCTGAAGCTGCTCGGGATGCCTCTCGGCAAGAACGGCGTCTCCCTCGATGATGGCCCGCCGGAACAATGGGTCCCGCGGTGGATCGAGGCGCGCAACACCGACGACGATCAGGAAGAGGGGTCCACCAGGACCAAGAAGGAAGAAGCGCACTCCGATGAAGAGGCCATGGAGCTGCCTTCGTATTCGCCGCGCATCGTGGGCGAGATCATCGAGGACGCCATACGCCGCCGGCGGCCCATTCTCATTCAATACCAATCCACGTGGAGTCCCATACCGACGGTACGCCGCGTGAATCCTGTCACCCTCGATACCGCCGGAGCGGTGCCTTCTCTGAGCGGCTATTGCCACCGCCTGGGTGGCGCACGCGTGTTCAAACTCGCGCGTATCTCCGGTATCCGCGTCCTCGAAGACGAGAGCTTCTAAAGAAGACAATCCATTAGCATCTTCTCACCTCAAATGCACCTCTCGCAAAGACGCCAAGACGCATAGATGAAAGAGTACGGAAGTCGAATGAACTCGTCTCCATTCTTCCGTATTCCTTTGCGGCTCTGCGTCTTTGCGAGAGAATCCCCTCCATCTTCTTCCCCGTGTTCCCCGTGTCCCCGTGGTCAAACTCTAATTCATTTGCGGAGTTCGTTTGTGTGGGTTTCCCACTCCTTATGTCGATCGTGGTATGCTCTCGCCATGGGTAGGGCGGAGGAATCACACATGGAAGCGTTGCTGAAACCCGGTGACTACGTCGTGGGCCTCGATATCGGGGGCACCAAGATGATGGCATGCGTCATCGATCACAAATTCAAGGTCGTAGGACGCTGCCGGAAGAAGAGCAAGTCCGAAAAGAACACGAAAGAAAAGCCGGAGGATCGCATCACCAAGATCGTCCTGGAGGCCATGCGAGATGCCGGCGACAAGCCCATCCGCGGCATCGGCGTTGGTTCACCCGGTCCGCTCGACCCATGGACAGGCGTCATCATCGACACGCCCAATCTGGCGTGGAAGAATTTCCCACTGGCGGATATGTTGCGCAAGGCCTTTGATGTCCCCGTGCTGGTGGACAACGACGTCAACGTGGGCACCTACGGCGAGTATGCGTTTGGCAAGGTGAAGGACTGCAAGCATGTGGTGGGGATCTTCCCGGGAACGGGCATTGGTGGGGCGCTAATCGTCGCTGGCAAGCTGGTGCATGGATTCTCAGGTGCCGCCGGAGAAGTGGGCCATATGACAATTGAGGTGGGCGGCCCGTACTGCGGCTGCGGTAAGCGGGGTTGTCTTGAGGCCTTGGCGTCGCGCATCGCGATTGCGTCTCAGGTGGCGGCGCTCGCTGCCCGCGGCGACGCGCCCTACATTCTCGAGAACTGCGGAACCGACCTTGCCAACATCCGTAGTAGCTCGATTGCGAAGGCAATTGCGGCGGGGGACAAAATGGTCGAAGGCGTCGTGCGCAAAGCCGCGTTCTACACGGGCGTCGCCACGGGCAACCTCATCAACATCATGAGTCCCGAAGCGGTAGTTCTGGGCGGTGGGCTCGTCGAGGCGATGGAAGACATCTACATGGAGGAAATCGGGCGCGCGATCAAAGAGCATGCCATGCCCTCCATGCGCAAAGGCGTGAAGATCGTCGCTGCGAAGCTCGGGGATGATGCGGGCGTCATGGGGGCGGCGCGCCTGATCGCGGAGAAGATAGCGGCGGCGTAAGGGCCGCAAATCGCGTCACTGAAAGCTGTTGACCAACTCGCTGACGATGAGGAACCACCCGTCTGCCAGCACGAACATGATGATCTTGAACGGCAGGGACACGAAAACCGGCGGCAGCATCATCATTCCCATGGCCATGAGCGTGCTGGCGACCACCATGTCGATGATGAGGAAGGGGATATAGATCACAAACCCGATTGTGAACGCCACGCGCATCTCGTTAAGTACGAATGCGCAGACGAGCACGTGGGTGGGCACGTCGTCGGGGGTTTCGGGCTTGTCGAGCTTCGCAATGTTCATGAAGAGCGCGAGGTCTTTGGGGTGACGCAGCACCTGCCGGAACATGAACTCGCGGATGGGTTCCATGCCACGGTCCAACGCCTCGTCCGCGTCAATCTCCTGGTTGACATACGGCTGGATGGCCTCGGTGTTCACGCGCTGGTAGGTGGGCGCCATGATGAAAAAGGTCAGGAACAGCGCAAGCCCGATAAGGACTTGGTTGGGCGGGGACTGCTGGGTCGCCATGGCTTGCCGCAGGAAGCCGAGCACAACGATAATCCGCGTGAAGGATGTGGTCATAACGAGGATGGCCGGCGCCAGCGACAAGACCGTCAGCAGGACAAACAGCGTCATCGTCGTGGAAAACTGCTCCGGGGCGACGGCCCCGCGCGCGCTGTTGACGAAGTTGTCGATTCCGAAGTTGTTGTCGGGAGTCTCTTGCGCATGAACAGCCGCAGCCAGCATGCAAAGGGCAGCGGCCGCAATCCAAAGTCTATTACTCGCCCAGTTCACGCGACGTTTCCTGAAGGTACTGCTGAAGCCGTGCCAGGTCGCCGCGGAGGGCAGCGATTTCATCGTCTTCATTTTCGGCGTCCTTCGGGGTGCCAGTCTGTCGGCTGCTCTTCAGATGCGCCAGGAATGAACCCGCTTCGCCGGGAGCTGCCGAGACGGCGACCTTTCCAGAGGTCTCTTCAAAGAGCGACGCGTCGAGCCGGGCGATGGAAGACATTCCCGCCGGCGTCACTCCCACCACCAGCACCGTGCTTCGCACCCTGATGAAGTGAAGGCTGGCCTTGGGTGTCAGATAGATCCGCCCGAGCACTGTTCCCAAGCTGGACCCGGCCAACAAGGGCGTGCGCTTCCCAAATCGCTTGAGCAAATACACGCAGATCAAGATCAGCGCCAGCACGACGAGCAAGGCCACGAATGACTGCACCATATTCTGACCAAGGCTGCGCGGCCCGGCAGTTTCCTCGCCCGTAGCCGCGGCGCCGGTCTCCGCCGCCGCGCCAGCCCCTTCATCCATCGCGGTGCCGATAGACTCTTGGGCTTCTTTGAACCAGTCGGGAACAGGTTCTTCCGCTGCGGGAGGCTCTGCCTCGGGCGGTTCGGCCGACGGGGTCTCTTCGGCGGGCGCTGGCGGCTCTACCCGTTCCAGATTCTGAGGCTTTTCCAGCGTGACCTCCGGGGCCGGGGTAGTCTCAAACTGCTGTTCCGCGGCAGCTAGATGGACCCGTCCGCGCGGACCGTAATCGGACGCGGGGACCGGTAACGCCCATGCGGGCGCCACCAGCAGTGCAACGCAGCAACACAGGCTACGCATCATCATACTCGGATCCCGCCGCCCCCTCTTCCGAGGCAGGCTCTTGTCCAACGATTTCACCAATGCGGACGTGCAAGCTGTCTCCGATGACCACCACTTCGCCGCGGGCCAGTGGCAGGCCATTCAGTTGGATGTCGGTCATCTCGCCCGCCAGCTTGCTGAGCTGGATGACCGAGCCGCGTTTCAGTTCCAGGACCTCGCGAACAAGCATGGAGCAGGAGCCAAGGTCCGCGGTGATGGTCAGGCGAACCTTGTTGAGGTCCTCGATTGCGAGATTGCGCTGAGGCGCCACGCCCGTGGGGACAATCTCCTCGAACGTGTGATCGGACGCGGGACGTGCAGGGTTTCTTTCCATCACATGTCCTGAACGTAGAACTTCTCGTGATACACCGCCACAATCCGATTCTCCGTTTCGTCCGTCGCCAGGATTTCCTTCAACAAGGCGTTGCTGTCCTGGAGGATCTGCCTCCGAATGCTCTCCTCCACGAGGGGGTCGTCCATCTCCGCGCGGGTCTTGTAGCTGTGCAGTTTGCGGAACAAGTCGACAAACCGCGGCTTGTATTTGCCCACGAGGTCGGCCGTCTCCTGGTTGGAGCAGTCGAGGGTGATTTTGTAAAGCAACGTCGAGGCCAGCATCTGCGAGTCTGGCATGATCAGATTCACATAGGCCTCGTCAAAAGGAACCGCCACTTGGGTCATCGCGGGCGGGGGCGGGGGTTCTTCCTCTGCCGTGAGCCGGGGCTGGAGCACGACACGCCAGAGCACGACGGCCAGGATGGCGAACGTCAGCACCACCCCCGCGACGACGCCGAGCGTGCGCACGAGCGACCCCTTCTTTGCAGGCGCCTCTTGCGGGGCCTCCGCTTGTTTCTGTTCCGCCATATCCTCTCACCTGCTTTCCGGTACCGCCGCCGGCGATTCGGCTGGCGGTTCTGCTTCTCCCTCGATCAAGGCCTGCATGTCCTCTTGGCTCTCCTCGGAGAAATCGCCGCGCACGTGTATCTGGACCCTTCGATTGGCTTGCCGCCCTTCTTCGGTATTATTGTCTCCGACGGGCTGCGAAGGACCACAGGCAATCACCTCGCACTCTTCCTGCTTGATCCCGCCGGGATCAGTCATCTGCAACATCACGTTCTTGGCGCGGTGATAGCTGAGGTCGTAATTGTCGGCATAGAGACTGTCGCCGCCGATGGGCACGTTATCGGTGTGCCCTCGTATTTCCACTCGCTTGCCCGGGATTGCCGCCAGCGACGAGGCCAAACCGTTCAGGATCTCATACGCTTCCGGCTTTAATTCCGCTCGTCCCAAATCAAACAAGAACTGATTGGGAAGGTTGAGTTCCAGCCCCCCCATTCCATCGTACTTGATCTCGATCTGGTCTTCCATCCCCAACATTTGGAGGCGGCTGCGGAATTCGCGCGCCGCACGCTCCATGCTTCGAGGCACGCGCCTTCGCGCCGCGGTCATGTTGGCGACGATTCTAGGTGCCGTCATATTCATGGGATGCACGCCGAGGGCAATCTGAACCGAAGTGACGGCCTGGGTGATCTTCTTCTGGTCAATCGTGGAAAACGAAATAAGAAGGATGAAGAAGGTGAGGAGCAGCCCCATCAAATCTCCGTAGGTGACCATCCACGCAGGAGCACCGGGCTCTGCGGGGGCCTGTTTCTTTTCACGGGGCATACGCTATTTGCTCGTGGTTGCCTGGGCGCGAAGCGCCGGCGCGATAAAGGATTTTAGTTTCTGTTCGACAATGCGCGGATTGTCTCCTGACTGGATGGAGAGGATCCCCTCGATAATGACCTCCTTGATCAGCAGTTCATTGCTTGTGCGCACCTTCAGTTTGCCTGCTGCGGGAAGGAAGAAAACGTTCGACAGAAGTGCCCCGTAAAGGGTGGTCAGGAGGGCAACCGCCATACCTCCACCGATTTGCGACGGATCGCTCAAGCTTGTCAACATCTGCACCAGTCCGATGAGCGTCCCGATCATGCCGAAGGCGGGGGCGAACGTACCCATAGCCGTCAAGACCGACTGTCCAAGGGCGTGGCGATCCTCCATGAACGCCAACTCCGTGGTCAGGATATCCTTGATCAGTTCGGGAGCGGTGCCGTCGATTGCCAATTGGATGCTCATCTGCAGGAATTCGTCGTCGTCGTCCCGCGCGTGGCTTTCCAGGGCAAGGATACCTTCGCGCCGGGCGATCACGGCAAAGCCCACGAGCTTCTTGATAAGGAGGTCAGGGGTAGCCGCTTTGTGAAAGAACGCGTTGCGCAACGTGGACATAACACTCAAAACATCACCAAGCGGATAGTTAATTAGTGTTGACGCTATCGTTCCCCCGCAAACGATGAGAACGGAAGGGATATCGAGGAACACCCCCGGACTCCCCCCCAGCAAGATGGCTGTCACGACCAGGCCTATTCCCGCGACAAGACCAATAACGGTTGCAATATCCATATGCCTTGGTCAGCCGACCCTCCCATATATGGTATGTCCCTGCAATCCGGTACACATTCTAGCACTCCCGATGCGTGGCGACAAGGCAATCCGAGAAATGCCGCGATAGAACCGGGAAACCTCACAAAAAAGGGCCGGGGAGTCTCGGCTCCCCGGCCCTGCTTCGGCTATGTGCCGGTGCTTCACTTACTCATCGGATAACCTTATCGAATGAGGTTGACGGTCTCCTGAAGGAGCGTGTCCGCGGTTGTGATGGTCCGCGCGTTGGCCTGGAATCCACGCTGGAAGACGATGAGATTGCTGAACTCGGTGCCCAGGTCCACGTTGGAGCCTTCGAGGACTCCCCCCGAGACCTGGCCGCGTCCGCCGGTTCCCGGGGTGCCGACCTGCGCGATGCCTGACCCGGGACTTTCGCGGAAGAGGTTCTCGCCTTCCCGAACGAGTCCGCCCGTGTTGGCGAAGTTGGCCAAAGCAACCTGGCCAAGTACCTGGGTCAGTCCGTTCGAGAATACGCCATTCAGGATGCCGTTGCTGCCGATGTTGAATGATTCCAGGGTGCCCCGGGGATAGCCGTCCTGATTGCTGATCGCGACGTCACTCTCGGAAGCAAGCTGGGTCAACTCGTTGAAGTTCAAGTCGAAGTCAAAGGGATCGACGGGCGCGGCGGGACTGCCCGCCACGAAGGTGACGCTGATGTTTCCGATGCCGCCGGCCGTCACATCGCCGTTGGGGTCAAACTCAATGGTGCCCGCGCCTGTAATCGTGTCAATCGCGGGGTCGGTGCTGGTCACGGCCCAGTCCCATTCGTTCGTGGTGGCGGACTTCGTAAACGTGACGGTGAGTTCGCGCTCCGTGCCCAGCGAGTCAAACACCTGGACAGAACGAACCACCGTACCTGCCGCGGCCGTGGTCGAATCCAGGTTTCCGACGAGCGACACTTCGGTGGTGGCGCGCACGATCGACGCCGTTCCCAGTGGAATGGCAATATTCGTCAGCGGGGCGTTGGGGTCGATGGTTCCCGTGTCATCCGCCTGGAAACCCTGAACAAACAGCCCCGTTGCCGAATCGATAAGCTCTCCGTTGGCATTGATGGTGAACGATCCGTCCCGCGAATAGAAGTTGCCGCCGCCCCCGCTCAAGATGAAGAAGCCCGATCCTTGAATCGCGAGGTCGGATGCGACGCCGGTGTTCAGGAGCGTTCCCTGAGTGAAATCGATGTCGATGGCGCCAAGGCGTACGCCCAGCCCCACCTGGGAACCGTTCTTCCCGCCGAACGTGCCCAGAGGCGCGCTCGGTCCGGACAAGGTCTGGGAGAAGAGGTCCTGGAACAGGGCGCGCGACCCGCGATAGCCGGTGGTGTTGACGTTGGCGATATTGCTCGCCACGACATCGATGGCGCGCTGATGTACTTGGAGTCCGGTGACCCCGGTAAATATAGCTGAACCCATACTACGGTCTCCTTTACGATTCGCCGCGTCTGTCAATCTGCGGCGTTGGGGCTTCCCCGCGCGGGGTCCGGCCCGGTGTTGACGTTTCAGAACTCATGCGCGCGCCGCGTTGCCGACCAGCACCGCGCTGTCGATGTTGGTGAATACGGTGTTCTCCTCGCCGATTCCGGAAACCACCGTGATGATGGTGCGGTTGGGCACACTGGCGACCAGTGCCTTCCCGTCCATAAGGAGTAAAGTCTCGCGGGCCCCTTTGGACTCCGCCTCATTGAGAGCCTGGGCTATTCGAGCCTCTTCCGGCGGGCTGATCGTGACGCCTCTTTCTCGCATCCGTTGCAGGGCATGGGCCGAGAATCTCACGTCGCGCGATTCCTGCAACCGGGAAGTCAATACGGAAGCGAACGAGTTGGCCGGTGCGCGGTGCGCGCCGGAAAAGGTCCGGTTCGCAGGAGGGCCGGTACTGCTCTGCAGTGTCACTCGGTTGAGCATGGCGTTCACGAAATCGTCTCGACGCCCGCCATCGACATGGTGCTGTCTCCTACCGTGAGATACACAACACTGTCGCTCATCTGGATGGCGTCGACCGTTCCTTCAACCAGCTCGCCGTTTGTGTCGATGCCCTTCACCGTCTTGCCAATCATCGAGCTGGCCGACATGAAGTTGAGCTGGTCGAGGTTGCCGCTGAACTCTTCAAACTGCTCGTTCAAGTTGTTCATCTGTTCCAACGCGGAGAACTGCGCAAGCTGCGCAATCATCTCCGTGTTGTCCGTGGGTGACAACGGGTCCTGGTTCTGCATCTGCAATACGAGCAACTCCAGAAACTCGTCTTTGCCCAGGGCGCTCGTGGCAGCCTCCGTGACCGCATCGGAATCCGTGCCTGATTTCAGCGCCTTCAGTAGCGCCGACTTCAGGCTGTCCGACTGTGCCACGGCCTCCGTGGGCGACGCCGATGCGGCCTTGCCCATGGTTGGACTCAAGAGGCTGGTGAGACTCGCGCCTATCTTCGAAATGCTGCTCATGGATTCGTCTCCTGGTTCATGCGAACAAGTTGAGCGCGCCCGCGTGAGGCGCCTGAGTGCGAGGCGCAACCGGTGATTGCTGCCTCTGCTGAGGGGTATTCGTGGAGGCGTGCGTTCCGCCTTCGTTCCACGTGCGAGCCTGCTGAGAGAAGGCTCGATCCGCGTTTCCACCCTGGGAGGTCATTCCCGTGCCGGTATCCGCGACGATGCTGATACGCGTAACGGTCGTGCCGTCCTGAGTCAGGGCGTCGCGCAGGCCGTGCACTTGCGTGTGCAACAGCTCGCGGACCGTCTGGTTTGCGCTGCTCAGCCGCACGGAGATCTCTTCTTTCGTAGAAGTGACCTCCAGCCGTAGTTCGCCGAGCGATTCTGGTATCAGCCGGATACGCAGCGTTTGTTCGCCGCGCGCCAGCAAGTACCGGACCCCCTTCACGGTGTCGTGCGCGAGGGTCTTCAGCGTGGTCTGGGATGGCTCCGCGCTTTCCGCGGCTGTCTGGGCTGTGCGTTCAACCGCGCGCCCTTCGGCCGCTGTCTCCAGGGAAACGAGGTTCAGTGCCGGTGTTTCACCGCCGCGAGCCTGGCCGGTTTCCACGTGAGCCCTCGGCCCCGCATTCGCACGGGGCTCGGACTGCGGCGAGCCAGTCAGCCGCGATGCCGCGGCTTCGAGTGGGTTGGCACTGTCGCCAGAGTCCCCCACGCTCTCATCCGTTACCTGCCCCGGTTTGCTTTGTGCGGAGACACTCCCGTGCAGTCCTTGCTCGATGGGTTCCGCGTGGCCGCCGGATACTTGACCGGCCTTCGCCACCACATAGCGCGCCGAACTGCGCTCGGGCGTTCCCGAGTGGTCTTCGGAAGCCTCACCGAGGTCTGCCTTCGCGACAAGTACGGGCCGCGCAATCACCTCAGCGTCCTCCGCAGACTGTTCTTGAGCCGGGGACCCTTCCTGAACCGGCTTGGACACTGCTTTGCCTTGGCTGCTTTCCGCTGCGGCAACGCCCGCAGGCATCGGAGACTGCTCGGCATCCGCGGGCAATCCGCTTTCCGCGCCAAAGGCTCCCTGTGCAACCAGCGGATTGGCGCCGGGCGCCTCCAACTGTTCCGAGGCCGCGGTAACCGGGGTACCAGGAACCGAATTCGCGGTAGTGTCCGTCACCGCGACGGGCACCGGCCCGCTCGCACCTGTGGCTGTTGTTGCCGCGACTGCCTTTGTTTCCGCAGACGTGGGTGCGGCGCTGGAAGGCGCCGACACCGCATTCATCAATGCGTCTGCCGCCGTGGAATCTGCCAAGGCAGCCAATGCCCCGGCAGGCGCTGGCGCTTCCTGTTCATCGCCTTGTCCTTCAACCAATGCAGTGCCTGTACCGTTCTGATCTGCTGCCGGAGCAGCGAGACCTTGAAGCAGTGCGAGGAGCACCGCGAAGGCACTTTGACCCTCCGGGCTTTGCCCGGAGACCGGCTGGGCGGGTTCTTCCTGCGCGGGCTCTTTGGCCTCACGCAGGGACGTGACTGTAGATACGTTCAATCATCTCACCTCCTTTCAGTGTGGATTTCTCCGTATACGATTGGACATCGGCACATGAGGTCCGATGTCCAGGGAGAGCGGGGAATAAGTTTGCGGGATCCAGCGGAATTCAGTGGACGGTGCATTCAAGGAATGCGCGGGATGGCATTCAAAAATGAGCAGCAGAGGCGAAGGTGCTGGGGATTCCTGTTACGGCTTTGCCGTCGCGGAACCTTGCGGGGAGAGTGCGGACTCGCGTTCGGCCATCGCCTTGAGGATCTCCGCGGCCTTGTCCTGATTCACGCCGTCGAGTATCTTGCCGCGCACGCGGTCTTCGACCAGAAGCAACAACTGCGCGGCCTGGCTGGGGGGCCATTGCTCCAGGGCAAGCGCTGCCTGTTGGGGCTTCATCCCGGCGAGAGAATCGGCCACGGCTTTCAAACGCGCTTCCTCATTCGCGTCACGAAGGTCGGCAGATTCCGTCAGCTGTGCGATGAGTTCCTGAAGTGTGCCCCGCAGCTCCTCCATCTGCGACTGCGTGTCTTCCAGGCGCTGCTGTTGGAGCTTGAGTTCATCTTCCCGCGCGTCCAGTTCCTCTTCACGCTCCTTGAGCGCTTTGGCGGTAGCGCTGAGATCGTCGGCTCCGGGCTCGGCGGGGGCGGCGGGTGCCGCAGGTGGCTTATGCCCCAGAAGCTTGTCGAGACCTTCCTTGTTGAGGCTGCCGGAATAGGCCATGAGGCCCACGAGCGCCAACGCGAAGGAGAGAAGGGCCGCGACGGCGTACAACAGAACCTTCATCGTTCGGATTCTCCGCTTCGTTCGCGCGCTGCCCGGCCGGCGGCGAGATCATCGGACACCTTTTGCTCATCCTTCCGAATCGCGTCCATGTACTCCCGGACGAGTCGTTCCTTGAGACGCTCGACCATGCGGCGGCGTGTCATGGCCTCCTCCAATTCCTCGCGGCGGCTGTCCTCCACCCGGCGCAATTGATGAATCCGGGCATCTTCTTCGACCGCTTCACGGGCCAGATGGCGCTCATAAAGAAAGTACCCATGCACGCGCGGCGCCGAGATCGCAGTCTTCGAGTGCCGGCCGGCCTCCGTAAACATGCGGGCTTGCTCGTTCAGCAGTGCGTCCCGCAAGTTCTCGTGCGCGTGTATTTCGCGCCGGATTTCAGCCAATGCCTGTGCCTTGATGTGCTCCTGGCGCTCCCGGACTCGCAGGAGTGTGTCGTAGGAGCGATAGCGTCGTTGCGGCATCTCACTGACCCCGCAGCGTCTTCTGAAGCATGGCCGGGATATCCTTGTAGTCTGACGCCTCGCCCAAATCCTGGCGCAGGAATTTCCGCGCGGCCGGCATCAGGCGCAGGGCGCGGTCAATCTCGGGATTGCTTCCCTCTACGTACGCGCCAATATTCACCAGGTCTTCCGCGTCGCGGTAGGTAGCCAGGACGCGGCGCAACTCGCCCGCCAGTTCCTGGTGCTCACGCGGCGTGACGTCAATCATGCACCGGCTCACGCTCTCCAACACATCGATGGCGGGATAATGATTGCGCGTGGCCAGACTGCGCGACAACGCGATGTGCCCGTCCAGAATGCTGCGCACGGCATCCCCTACGGGATCATTCAGATCGTCGGCCTCGACGAGAACGGTGTAGATACCGGTGATGCTGCCCGTCGCGGAATGCCCCGCCCGCTCAAGGAGACGCGGCAGCAGGGAGTACACGGACGGAGGATAGCCTTTCGTCGTCGGGGGTTCGCCCACGGCAAGCCCCACTTCGCGCTGGGCCATCGCAAACCGCGTGATGGAGTCCATCATCAGCAGGACATCCGCCCCTTGTGCGCGGAACCATTCAGCAATAGAGGTGGCCAGGTAGGCGCCCTTGATGCGCATCAGCGCGGGCTCGTCGCTGGTGGCAACCACGACCACCGAGCGCGCAAGCCCCTCAGGGCCCAGGTCTCCCTCGATGAAATCACGGACTTCGCGGCCGCGCTCGCCCACCAGCGCGATGACATTCACATCCGCGCTGGTGTTTCTGGCGATCATGCCCATCAGCTTGCTTTTGCCCACGCCGCTGCCCGCGAGAATGCCCACGCGCTGACCTTTGCCGCACGTGATGCACGCATCGATGGCCCGGATGCCGGTGGCGAGGGGTTCGACGATGCGCTGGCGTTCAAGTGGCCCCGGGGGAGCGGCGATCAGGGGCACACGGTCGGTCCCCTGCAGTTCCGGACCGCCATCCAAGGGGCGGCCCATGCTCCCCACCACACGTCCCAGGACATCCAGGCCGACGCGAATGGTCTGCTGCGTGAAGGTTGGGCGCACGAGACTATTTGGCGCCACCCCTGTCATCTGGCCAAGGGGCATGAGCAGGATACGGGAACCGCGAAATCCGACAACCTCGACGGGAATGGGGTCTCCGCCCCGCGGCGGCAGGATGTAGCAGAGGTCGCCGATATGCATCGGCGGCCCCGTCGCTTCGATGGTCAATCCGACGACGTCGGAGACTTTCCCGTAACACAAGATGGGCTGCACCCGTTCCAGGCGGCGGAGATAGGGATCTAGGGTCACGGGTTCCACTAGACTTGATCCGTCAGCGCATTGAAGAGCTGTTGAAGTTGGGCGTCCAGCCGTGCATCAACGTGAAGTGTCTTGGTCTCCACCGCGCACCCGCCCCTGTCCACGGTCTCGTCCGGCACTACTTCGAGGCGCTCGAACATGGAGAAGGTCTCTTCAAAACTGAACCCGGTGGCCAGAAGGGCGTTCATGTCCTCCGGGTTGAGATGCAGGCAGGTGTGTTCGCGCCCCAGGATGTTGCCCAATGCGGCCCGAATGGTCGTCTGGACCACTTCCAGGTCCCCGCGAACCTCGCGGCGCAACACGCGTTCGGCAAGATAGGTCGAAAGACGAAGGACCTGGGGTTCCACGGCCGCAAGAAACTCAACGTGCGCGCGCTGAATGGCCTCCGCGGCGCTGCAGAGCGCATCCCGCACGACGCCGGCTTCTTCGAGCGCCTGCTGGCGGCCCGTCTCAAGTCCCTCTTGAAAGCCTTCTTCGCGTGCCGCTTCACGGATGCGCTCGCCCTCGGCAAGCGCTTCCGCAACCAACTCCGGGGGAAGGGGAATTCTGCCCTCGCCGGCGCCAGATCCCGCCATGGCGTATTCTTCCAATACGCCACGCTCGAAGCGGGCGCAGTTGGTGGCCTTTTCCTCGGCTGATTTGATAATTCGTCCCACGGCCTGTACTCACATGCGACTTTGGCGCAGCCAGCGGCAAGGTCGCCGGCGGCGGCCCCCCCGGCCTCATCCCACGGCGGTCACACGACGATTTCGTCGGTCCCGCCACCGCGCGAAATAACGATGTCGCCGGACTCCTCCAAACGCCGGATGACGCTGACGATCTTCTGCTGCGCCTCTTCGACGCTGCGAAGGCGAACCGGACCCATATACTCCATTTCTTCTTTGATCATCTCTCGCGCGCGCTCGGACATATTGTGGAGGATCTTCTCAGCGAGGTCCTCGTTGGCGGTCTTGAGCGCCAGCGCCAAGTCGCGCTGTTCGATCTCGCGAAGGGCTTTCTGAATGCCGCTGTCTTCGATGTGAATGAGATCGTCGAAGGTGAACATCAGCCGTGCGATTTCGTCGGCCAGCTCCGGATCGCGTTCGCTCAGGTCCGCCATGATGGACTTTTCCGTGCCCCGGTCGATGCAGTTGAGGATTTCGGCCACCTCTTTCACGCCGCCGGCGAAGGTGAATCCCTGGCTGAACACCGAAGCCATCTTGCGCTCGAGCACCCGCTCCACCTCGCGGACAATCTCGGGAGGCGTGCGGTCCATGGACGCGATGCGCAAGACCACGTCGGCGCGAATCTCCTGTGGCAAGGCGCTAAGCACGACGCTGGCCACGGTAGGGGCCAGGTGCGCGAGAATCAGGGCGATCGTCTGAGGATGCTCGTCCTGGATGAATGTGCAGATTTGGGAGGGGTCCGCGCGCTTCAGAAACTCGAACGGCACTTCCTGCAAACTGCTTTGCAGACGGGTCAGGATTTCCAGCGCGCGCTCGGGCCCGAGGGCGGTTTCAAGCACGTGGCGGGCGTATTCTATACCACCGGCCGTGACGTAGCGGTTGGCCACGTACATCTGGTGGAACTCTTCGATGATCGACTCGCGCACCTCGGGTTCCACCGTGCCCAAGCTCGACAGATCCAGTGTAAGCTGCTCGATCTCCTCCTCGCTCAGCTTGGACATGACCTTGCTGGCCACTTGGGGTCCCAGGCACGCCAAAAAAACGGCCGCCTTGGTCCGGCCGTCCAGATTCGCCACTTGTTGCCGCGGATTAGCCGTAACTCTACTCCTCCGTCTCGCTCAACCAGGTCCGGAGCAACGAGGCCACCGTTTCGGGTTGCTCTTGCGAGACACGATCAACCTCCGCCGCGATTTCCTGGCGCCGCCGTTCTTCGGGCGTCGCGCGCTGGATTTCGAGGTGGGGTTCTTCTTTCATCAAATCCTGGCGAATGGCCGCACGTAGCAGGAACCGCCGCGCCACAAGGAACAGCGCTAGCACCAGCGCGACTTTACCGACCCATATTCCCCATTCTACCAGATCGGACTGCCAGGCCGCCGTCTCGACACGGTCAAAGGCGGTGGTGGCCGCGGCAAGCTGCTCCAGTTCGAACGGGTGGTCTTGCACTTCGATATTCTCGTCGGAGACGCCCACGGCCGCCGCTACCAGGGCGCGGTACTTGTCCAAATCCTCCTTGGAGGGCTCGACGTAGGTCTTCTCTCCGGTCTTCTCGCCGTTATCCCCCACTTCGTCTTCGTAACGGCCTTCCACAATGGCGGTTGCACGCACCACTTTCGTGTCGCCGGGGGCCCGGACGCGTTCAACCGTCGTGCGCGAGGGCTCGAAATTCTCCAGAGTTTGGCTCTCTGTCTGCTTGGTTCCGGTTCCGCCGGG
>JADLCA010000134.1 GCA_020847495.1 Candidatus Hydrogenedentota bacterium
CGGTGAATGGGTCCGACTCGGCGAAGGTGCGACCGGACACGGGCTTGAACTCGCGGTCGCGCACTTCGACGCGGACCTCGCCGGTGCGGGTGGTCTGCGCGTTCAGCAGCAGCTTTGTGCCGCGCAGGCGCAGGAGCGGCGTCGTGAACCAACCTTCTTCCTCCGCTTCAAGGGCGAAGAGGCGGTCCGCCTTCCAGCGGGCAATTCCCTGGTTCGCTTCCACGAAACCGTGGCGCGGGAACTTGTGCGGCAGGTTGTAGGCGTTGTAGAGCAGCAGCATGCCGCCGTCCGGCGCGCGCACGAAAGATGGCACCGCCACCACGAAATGGCTATCCCATTCGCCGGCCTCACCCGGACGCAGCACAGGCCCGCCGGGCGTGAAATGCCACAGCACGCCGTCGCGGCTTGACGCGGCCCGTATCACGCTGCTCTCGACGCGGCGGTCGTAGGCCAGCACAAACATCAACTGTAGGTCGCTACGCCCGGGGTATACCGCCATGGCATTGGCGTAGTAATCGATATAGGGCGGCTCGGCCGCATCCGGCGCGAGCACCGTGCGCGGCTGCGGGAGATCGCGGAAGTCAGCGGACTCGGCGCGCGCGATCGCGCGGCGTCCAACTTCCCACACGCGCGTGTAAACCACATCGCGTTTGATACGCGCATCGTACGCGACGACGGTCTGCGTATCCGCGTCGTGCAAGAGGTTCGGCTCGGGAATCACCCGCCACGCGACGCCGTCCGCGGACACGGCGGGGAACAACACGTTGCCGGAGTTTGGGCTCACGCGCGAACTCAGCGGCTTGCCCTTGGCTTCCGCGAAGGCCCACAGGCGATCCGGCGCCGCGCTCGCCAGGATGGTCGACTTGTAGCGCTCCTCCGGCGGCGCGGAGGGATCGAGCAGTACACTGCCCGACTGCGCCACTTCGAGCGACTCGGGTTTCTGGAACATGCCGGAGGCCGCGCACGCGTCGCGGTTGGCGATGTACGCGAGGTTGGTCGCTTGCTGGTCGCCGTAACTGTTGGGATTAAGCAGCGGTTTGTGCCACGTCTTGAGATCTGGGGACTCCGCGTAGGCCAGTCCGCCCGCGCAGTCATACCACACGCGATAGCGTTGCGCCGTTTCGTCGAAGAGCAAAGTGTTCGCCTTGAGCGTGCCCTGCTCCCATGGATACTCGCGCAGCACCATGTCTGAAAAGAGACCGCTCTTCTCCGCTGGTTGCGTCTTGATCGTTATGCCACTCGCCAGACAGAACGGCACCGCGTGCGCCTCATCGGGAGAAGACAAACCATGGGGGTCATTGAGCGGCAGTTTCTGGCCGTTGGGACCGACCCAGTCGAGGTTGCCCGCCTCAACGAGCGCCCAATCCGCGAACGGCATCGGCGTCGCATCCAGCTCCAGCTTCGCCGCCTCAAAATCCAGCGTAGGGAATGACTCCTTGACCACGTTGGGCTCGGGCTGCGGCCCAGCAGCATCCGCTTCCGCATCAATCGCAAGCCCAACAGAAAGCAGTACTACGCCACACAGCGCGCACGCCAACACGATTCTGTGCGCATACAGCTTCATCGAGATCGACTCGCCATGCCGAATCCCCATTCTGCGGTCAGGTTACCTGCCTCAAGCAAAAGGGTAGTCTGGCCGGGCTAGCCAGTCAATGGACCGCACACGGACTTGCCACGGACGGGGGCGAATGAGGCGATGGGGCCGACGGGACCCCAAAAAGCGAAGACCCCCGGCTGGGGATCCGGGGGTCCTGCTGGGACCGTGCTTTTCCGTCTTCTAAGCGAGACGATTATAAGAGAGCAATGGGCATGCCAACTGGATCCTGTATGAGCGCATTTCTTATAAAATATTTATATTAAATGACTTATGCGATTGCATCCTGTTTAAGTCTTCGTTGCGCAGGCCGCCGGATTCCTGTCAGTTCGTCAATTGCTCGGCTATTACCTGCCTAAAATGTGTCAATTGCTCCATCGGCCAAAACTACGCAAATTTCTCACGCAGGCAACGGCTTATTCCCTCGCGTGAACATGTTCATTTCCAAGGCATTAGGAACTCGCCGACGACGATACTCACTGCAGGCCGGTGTTATATGTGATAAACTCATGTGCTGGTCGAGCTTGCAATTTCGCCCAACTTGAGGCACCCTTCATGTGGGGAAGGCTTTCGGGAGGCCACTATGCCCAGTGAAACAACGCAGTTACGCATCTACTGCGTGTGCGGCCAAAAGATGAAGGTGTCGGAGGACATGTTTGGCCGCCCCGGCAAATGCGTGGCCTGCCGGCAGAAGATCCGGATTCCCAAGCCGGAAGAGATGCCCCCGAACACGACCGAGTTGTATCTCAAGGACCATCCCGAATTCCTGCGTAAAGTCAAGCACCGTCCCATCGATGAGCAGGAGGTCGCCCCCATCCCCGAGCAGGAGGAGGGCAAGCGCCGCCGTGGCTCGACCCCTCTCGACGTGCTGGAACCCCTCCGGCTGCTGGCCAATCTGCGCGCCAAGGTGGAGCGCCAGTTGGAGGCCTTTTCCGATTCCAAGGAGGGCGGGTCAGGCAAACTTCAGGAAACGAACAAGGCCGAGTTGCTGGGCTATCGCGCGCGCATCAAGAATGCGCAGGCGGACCTGGAAGAGGAACTGCGGCAGCGCCTGATGGAGACTGCCATTGAGCTGGCCAACGTTCAGGAGAAGATCGCGGGTCTATGCCTCGCGGTGCGCGTGGGCGAGTCGACCTTCGCAGGTTACGTGGAACAGGTGGACAAGCTGCGCCGCAAACGCGACCACTTCGAGCGGCGGCAGGTGAATCTGCGCGGCTGGTTGACGGTGGACGATCCCCACTCGGCGGGTGGCCACATGGAAGTCACATTCGATCAGATTCCGCGCGGAGAACCCCGGGTGAGTCTGCCTTCCGAAAGTGACGGGCAAGGGTCGTTGCTGGACTGGCACGTGGAGGAACTGCGGGAGGCCCTTGATGTTCGTGCCAGCGCGGAACGCAAGCTGGGCGAGGCGGAGCGAATGAAGACGGGCGCGGCCATGTCGGAACGTTCGCTGGAGGAGATCCGCCTCGAAGCCCAGGCGGAACGCACGCGGGCTCGGGCACGGGTGCAGTTCTACCGCGAACGCCTCGAACAGCTCGCCGAAGACTATGCGAGCGATATGCAGGCCATCGACGCGCAGCTCGACCATGCGCGCGGACGCCTGAAGGCGGGCCGCATCACGCGCGAACAATTCAACCAGGCGGAGCAAAGCTGCAACCGTTCGCGCGCGGATCTCATGAAGGCGCGCTCGGTGGTCGTGCGGGCGCTCAGCGCCAACACTGTCGAGGAGGTGCCCCGGCTGCGCGGCACCTTCATTGAGCGCCTCGCGCGTCCCAGCACGGGCGCCCGCGCCACGGCGGATGTCTGGGTGGCCGCGGCGTCGGCGTGCCTGCTCTTCGCAGTTCTTGGACTGCCCGTCGCCGGGACCCTTTCTCCCCTCAAGGCCCTCAGCACGCTGCAATCTCAGGGCGGCGACGCGCACTGGCTCGTGTCGTTCCCATCGGCAGTGGCGATTCTCGCGGTGCTTTCCGCGTTCATTCCCTTCCGGGCGACGCGAGGCCTCTTGTTCATGGCCGTGTGGCTGATCGGCAGCCTCCTGGCGGTGGCGTATCTTCACGAGGCGTCGTACGCGATAGGAATCGTCGAGACCCAGCTCCGGGAGGGCGGCCCGCTCCTGACGCGTGCGGGGATCATCGCGTTCACCGCGGGAATGAGTTTGTTGGGGCTCGCCGCCGCCATGGCGCTGCTGCCGCTGCGCGAGACCCGCGCTGTGTTTCCCCTTGCGGCCCTGGTGCTGGCGGCCGGTATCGGCGCAATCGTCACAGACTTCGGCGGCTACCGTCTGCCTAGACCAAATGCACAAGCTTCGTCGGTTCCCATCGAAGGCGTTTCTCCCCTGACGTACGAAACCAAGGTGACGGTCGAGAACAACGGCGGCCGCTTGCTGATCCTCGCGCCTGACCTGTCCTTGCACAACGCCTACGACTTCATTCTGGAGTCGCGTATCGGCACGGAATCGTGGGCAGAAGTGCGTGGCCCGGTATCGGTGCAGGTTTCGGGGCGACCGGAACCGCAGCAGGCCACGGGGGCGAGCGTCGTGCCGGTGACGCCCGGCTCCAGCGCGGAATACACCTACCGCCTGAAGCCCGGGACCTACCGGGTCATCCTCCAGGCACACGACCCAGTGAGTTCACGTCAGTTCCCGCCATTCACGTTGGCGGCCGCATCTGAAACGGCTCCTCAGCCCGGCCTGCCCGTGGCGCCCGGCGGGCAACCGGCAAGTCAGGAACCAACGCAGCAAATCTCGAATGAACTGTTGCGCCAGATTACGGCGCAGGTGGAATTGCGCGCCATCATCGCCGCACAGGGCAAGCCCGCGAATTTCTCGATCGCGGTGACCCTTCCGGATGGACGTTCCCGCACAGGAACATACACGGTCGGCGCGGAGGTGCACGACGGCTGGTCGGTGCGGGAATTCAACCCGAACGAACAAACCGTGACGCTGTCCAAGGACAAGGACGTGCTGATCATCCGCCGCGGCACGCCGTATGTGCTGGCGCCTCCAAACGGCTACCAGTAAACCTGAATACGTCGAAGGGGACTGACCCCGTCTTTCGCTTCCGAGATAGGAATCCCGGCGCGCAAGGCCTACGCGAAAGATGGGATAGACCTCAGACCGTAGTCACGGCAGTTGAACCGCCATGGAGTCATTGGCGTTACCGGTGCAATTGTCTTGCCAGAGATGTTACGGTCACCCACTGGTTGAGGGACAGACCCCGTGTTTCGCGACCGAGAAATGAGTCTCGGCGCGCAAAGCCTACGCGAAAGACGGGGTCAGTCCCATTCACCTGCCGTTCTTGGGATTATGTGGCGAGGATGTGCGCGACCCGCAGAAACTTCGGGTCGAACAGCGTCCTGCATTCCCAGGCTTCCGACAAGGGCCGGAGCACGATGTTGTTCCCGCTGATGCCGACCATCTTGCCGGTTTCATCTTCCATGAGGGCCTCGACCGCGCGCAAGCCCATGCGGCTCGCCAGGAGCCGGTCAAAAGCGGAGGGTCTGCCGCCGCGTTGGAGGTGGCCGATCACCGTCACGCGGCCATCCTTGAACTCGGACCTCTCAGCCACTTTGCCCGCGATCTCGAAGGCATTGCCTGCGTCGTCGCCTTCGGCCACGACAATGATGGCCGAACGCTTCCCTTTTGCTCTGCCCGCGCGCAGGTGCTCGATCATCTGATCGAGGTCCGTAGGGGTCTCCGGCACGAGGATGTCCTCGGCGCCGCCCGCGATTCCGCTCATCATGGCGAGGTAGCCGCTGTGCCGGCCCATGACCTCCACGTAGAACAGACGGTCGTGCGACTGCGCCGTGTCGCGGATCCGGTCGATCGCGTCCATGGCCGTGTTCAAGGCGGTGTCGTAGCCGATCGTGTAGTCCGTGCCGCCAATGTCGTTGTCGATGGTGCCGGGCAGACCGATGCACCGGATACCGTGCTCGGCGTGGAGCGCCATGGCGCCCCGGTATGAGCCGTCTCCGCCGATGACCACCAGACCTTCGATCTGGTGTTCTTTGAGAGTCTGCGCGGCCTTGGCGCGGCCTTCCGGCTCGAAGAACTCCTTGCACCGGGCGGTATAGATTATGGTGCCGCCCTGGTTAATGACCCCGCTGACGGACCGCGCGGTCAGAGGATGCACGTCCCCGCTGATCAGGCCCCGATAACCTCGCTCGATTCCAAAAACTTCGAGTCCATAGTAGATACTGGTGCGTACGACGGCCCGCACGGCCGCGTTCATGCCCGGGGAGTCGCCCCCGCTTGTCAACACGCCAATCCGCTTCATCATCGTTCCTCCCCCTTCTGTAGCGCAGGCGTCCCGCCTGCATC
>JADLCA010000135.1 GCA_020847495.1 Candidatus Hydrogenedentota bacterium
CCCTGCTGGCGTTCATCGGAGATGCCTTGCGCAATGATCCCTTCCACCGTGAAGCGGGCTTGGTTCGGGTCGCCGCCCGTGACGAACGGCTTGTAGCGCTGACCCAGGAACCCCGCCTCCGAGAATCGGCCTTGTGCCTCCGTCAACACAACGTATGGCGGAACCAGCCCCTTGTACCCATGGTCATAGCCGTTGAACACAGAAACGACAGCGCCCGCCGACGGATAGACGAGCCGGTCGGGTTCTCTGCCGGTCTGCGTAACGTAAGATGCCGTCTCGTGCGCGTTGATACCGTGCGTCATGCTGCGAATGATCGAATACTTGTCCGCCTGTTGCGCGAGCAGGGGAAGCAGTTCCCCAATACGTATTCCGTCAACATTCGTGGCGATAGGCTTGTTCAGTGGACCGCAATAGTCGCTCCCCGCGTCGGGTTTCGGGTCGAAGGTGTCCAGATGCGAGGGGCCGCCCCACATCCAGATCTGAATGACGGACTTCGCCTTTGCCGCTTGTCCAGTTGCGGCTTGTGCCAGCGCGCCGCTGCGCGCCGCAAACGCCAGCCCGGCCATTCCGAGGAGTCCCTGCTTCAAGGCGTCGCGCCGCGTGATCGCTTGCCGAACGAGCTTTGTTGTCTGGAATCGCATATTCATCTGGCTGTCCTTTGATGTCTCATGGACCGCAGGGTACATCTAATGTCTGTAGAGGAACTCTTTGGTGTTGATGAGGGCCCACGCCAGGTCGCACATGGCCTGATCGCGTTTCAACCCGCTGCTTTCCGCATAGCGGAGGGCTGCCGCGGTTTCGTCTTCCGTGGGCTTGCGCGACAGGATGTTCAGATACACCGAGTGAACCATGTCCCGCTGATCGCCCTTGCCGCCCCCGCCCGTTAGACGCGAACGCACGCCCTGCTCAATCTTCCGCTGAATCTGCGACGAATTGAGCAGGTGCAACCGCTGAGGATCGGTCATTGCGTTGGTGCGCTCGGACTCGAGGCCGGTGTCTCGTGGCGGGCGGCCGAACATTTCGAGGAACGGGCTCGTGATGCTGCCATCCGCAAGGGCGATGGATCGTTGATAATCGGGGATGTACGAGAAGGGCTCCGGCACGGCGCTTGAATACGCTTCCCGGGTTCCAGTGATTCCACACACGGCGTCGATCAGGGCTTCGGCATCCATGCGGCGCACCGGGTAACACGCAAACAGCAATTCCGCTTCCGGCGCTTCGCTTCGCGCAATGGAAGACCGCTGGTACGTGTGAGAATTCAGGATGAGCAGGTACAAGCGCCGAAGGTCATACCCCGAGCGCACCAATTCATCCTCCAGGTACGATAGCAGCGCGGGGTTGGACGGCGGATTGTCCGGCCGGATGTCATCCGCTTCGTGAATGATGCCGCGCCCCAGCAGCCACGACCACACGCGATTCGCCATATTCCGCGCAAACCAGGGGTTGTCCGCGGAGAGCAGCCAGTCCGCGAACAGGCCGCGTGGGTCCTTGCCGGGGTCGAGTTGCAGCGTGACCCCGTCCGGCAGCATCGCGCTCATGGCTTCGGCCGGCGCGGGGTCGAGATACACGATCTCTTCTTTCCATTCCGCCGTGGATTTGTATGCCACGCGCGAGAAGAACTTCGCCATGCCGTCCCGTTGCTCCGGCGCCCAGTGTTCGACTCTCGCGCCCATGAAGGTCAGCGCGACCGCCCCGGCGATGCCTTCCGGTTCGCGGTTCTGAATGGCCCGGTAGAAATTGACAGGAGGCACCCGGAAGTTGCTGCCGCTCGACGTCAGCATCTCCCGCGCGAACTCATCGCACGGCTTGTTGTCGCGTATCGATTCGCGAATCCAGCGGTGATAGCACTGTACCGCGTTGGGCCAGAGGTTGATCGGAAACTCCGATTTGACCCGCAGGATGTCGCACCATTTCAGCGCCCAGTAGTCCGCAAACTCCTCCCGCCCCAACAGGTCCTCAATCAGTGTGTACCGCTTGTCCGGTGTGGTGTCCTGCAGGAAGCGCTCGACTTCACTCGCGGTGGGGAGGGTCCCGATGACATCCAGGTACGCGCGCCTTATAAATACCTCATCCGAGCACAAGGGTGCCGCTTCGATTCCGTGCTTGGAGAGTTCGGCGAGAACCAGTGTGTCGATGGAATTGGTGGAGGAACCCTTGTCCTCCATCTCGAATGGAGATATGAGTCCCTGCCCTGCGGCCAGACTGACCACCGCCCCCAGAATCAATGCACTTACCACGAGCAACACCCCCGGATCGGCATTTCCCCCAGAACCCCGTGCTCGTTCGCGGACCTGCAAGGGCCGCAGCCACGCCGCACCCTGGGGCAATTCGATGCCTCGCTAGATGGAACACCATGCGCGACGCGCGGTTCCGGAATACGCGCCCCATGCGCGTCAAACCCGAGGCTTGACAAGACACGACTAATTGGCTAAAATACCAAATAGTCAACAAGGGGGCGTTCGATGGACCCACAACTTCAGTCCCGTTACCAAGCCCGCGCCAAAGTCATCAAGGCCTTGGCACACCCGACTCGCCTGTTCATCGTGGACCAGATTGCGGACCAAGAGAAATGCGTCTGTGAGTTGAAGGAGATGATAGGCGCCGATATGTCCACTGTTTCCAAGCATTTAAGTGTGCTGAAGGACGCGGGGGTCGTTTCCGACGAGAAACGGGGATTGATGGTGTTCTACCGGCTCCGAGTGCCATGCATCCTGAATCTCTTTGGGTGCATCGAAGGAGTCCTGAAGGCGAATGCGGAGGCACAGCTCGCCGCCATGAAGTAGACGGGCGTTTTTGTTTTACCTATTACTTGGCTATTTGGCAATATATCAATGGACGGCTCTATGAACTGGAAATCGGAATGGAAGGTCCTCGCGGCCATCGTCGCGGTCTTCCTCGCATGTTTCTACCTCCCGGTGGGCCTTCCCCGCTTCGACAACGCCGTGATGGAATCACTCCACCTCGTCAAGTGGTACGCGCGCGAGCACGTCGTGCTGTGCCTGGTGCCCGCCTTCTTCATCGCGGGCGCGATATCGGTTTTCATCAGTCAGGCATCGGTCATGAAGTACCTGGGCGCGGGGGCAAACAAGGTCCTTGCCTACGCCGTCGCGTCCGTATCCGGGACGATCCTGGCCGTGTGCTCGTGCACGGTGCTCCCCCTGTTCGGGGGTATCTGGCGCAGAGGGGCGGGGTTAGGGCCAGCCACAGCCTTCCTGTACTCCGGACCTGCAATCAATGTCCTCGCCATTGTTCTCACGGCTCGCATCCTGGGAATGGAGCTGGGAATTGCCAGGGCTGTCGGTGCGATCATCTTCAGCGTGGTGATCGGGTTGCTGATGCACCTGATCTTCCGCAAGGAAGAGGAAGAGAAGGCCCTTGCCCAGGCGGCCATGCCAGTCCCCGAAGTGACGCGTCCATTGTGGCAGACGGCCACATACTTCGCGTCCATGGTGGCCATTCTGGTCTTCTCCAACTGGGGGAAGCCGGAGACCGACACCGGGCTTTGGTACGCCATATACAGTGCCAAATGGATCATCACGTCCATCTTCGCCGTGGGATTCGGCGTCATCCTGACGGTTTGGTTCCGGCTGGCATGGTGGAAAGTGGTACTTGGCGCCGTTCCGGCGATTATTCTTGCGGCGCTCTTTCCACACGAACCCATCCTGGCCTTTGCCGCGGCATCCGTGGGCCTTTCCGTCATCACGAGTACCAGCGACGGGGAAATGGGCGAGTGGTTTGGGGTGTCATGGGGCTTTGCGAAGCAGATTCTTCCGCTGCTCCTTGGCGGCGTTCTGGTCGCGGGCGCATTGCTGGGCAGGCCCGGCATGGAAGGACTTATCCCCAATGCCTGGGTCACCTGGGCGGTAGGCGGAAACTCGCTGACATCAAACTTCCTGGCTTCCCTTCTTGGCGCCTTCATGTACTTCGCGACCCTAACGGAAGTACCCATCCTGCAGGGACTCATCGGCTCCGGCATGGGCAAGGGTCCTGCCCTGGCCCTATTGCTCGCGGGCCCTGCGCTTTCGTTGCCGAATATGCTGGTGCTCAACAGCATCATGGGGTTCAAGAAGACGTTTGTGTACTGCTCGTTGGTCGTGGCCATGGCGACGATTAGCGGTGTGATTTTCGGTGCAGTTTCGGCGTGAACTGTCACCTACTGGAAGAAGAAGGAGGAAGACGATGAAGACACTGAAGATATTAGGCCCCGGTTGCATGAAGTGCAAAAAGTTGGCTGAAAATACGGAAGCCGCGGCCAAGGAACTGGGCATCGAACACGAACTGGTCAAGATTAGCGACATCAACGCAATCATGGCCTTCGGCGTGATGATGACGCCCGCTCTGGTTGTGGATGGTGAAGTCAAGGTCTCAGGGAAGGTGCCTTCTGTCGAGGATCTGAAGAAGCTATTGGCATGAATGGACCAAGGTCCGCACAAAGGAGAATCGATCATGGCCTCAAATAGCGAGTGTTGCACCACCGCGCCCAAGCTGATCTTCGCGTGTTCGGGAGCGGCCGATGTCGGAGCGGTCTCGGATCAAGCGGCTCGTAAGCTCACCCGGGACGGTATCGGCAAGATGTTCTGCCTGGCGGGTGTGGGCGGGCGTGTCAGTATGATCATGGACGCCACGAAAGCCGCGGGGGCAATCCTGGCCATCGACGGATGCAAGTGCGACTGCGCCAAGAGTTGCTTGGAGCAGGCGGGATTCACCCACTTCGCGCATGTGCGCATGTCCGACCTCGGCATGGAAAAGGGGAAGACCCCAGTGACCGAGGATGCTATCAACACGACGGCTGCGGCCGGCGCCGATGCGCTTGCGAACCTCAAAACAGCATAAACGTGCAGGATTGCAGGGGAGGATATTGCCATGTCGCACTCTATGGGGCGTAGAGAGATGATTGGGGCTGCGGGCGCGGCGATGGTTGCAGGCGCCTTGGGAAGCGGCGCCGTTGCGCAGGAGAGCAAAGCACAGCGAAAAGTCATCGGCATCAACAGCAGCCCTCGTAAGGGAAAGACCACTGCGGCGGCCCTGACGGTCTGCCTGGAGGCGGTCCAGGAACTTGACCCGAAACTGGATGTCGAGCTCATCGAACTCGCGGACTTCAGCATTCCCGCGCAATTGGCGGCGGGGCAGCCGCTCAAAGCGGGGGAAGCGGATGATTTCCCCAAGCTTGTCGAGCGGCTCGGCGACCCGGCCGTAGTGGGCATCATCGTCGGTTCTCCGGTCTATTTCGGCAACATGAGCGCCTTGTGCAAGGCGTTCCTGGACCGGTGCGGAGCATTCCGGTCAGACGGGTTCAAGCTGCGCAACAAAGTTGGGGGAGTCCTGGCGGTAGGGAGCGCTCGCAACGGCGGACAGGAACTGACGATACGCTCGATCCAAACGGCCTTGATGTGCCAGGACATGATTATCGTTGGCGACGGGCAGCCTTCTGCCCGAATCGGCGCCACGCTTTGGAACCAGAACGATTCGATTGCTGAGGACGCGTTTGGCACCGACACCGCCAAGAACTTGGGACGCCGTGTCGCCGAACTGGCCAGGATGTTCGCATCTGCAGAAGCCACGAATGTGTGACTGCGCAGCGGGGGAGGGCAACTCAGCACTGCCTTTCTTGTATGCGGTCTGCCTCATGGCGGTTTTGTTGGTATGGGAATTGGTGCATCGAAGGAGGTTCGTTATGAGTAACGATGAATCCGCCGTGATGGCGAAGAGCAGCAAAGGACTTGCCGTCAAACTCGGCATTGTGGTTCTCCTGCTGATAGCAGTTGGGCTGACCATCTACATGAAAGAGAACGGGGCCCCGGCCAATGTGGGCATGGCAGCGTCCGGCGAGCCATCTCCCGCAGACCCTTCGTTGCAGGCCGATTTAGAGTCACCTGCTCCGGCCTCTTCACCCGCACAAGGAATTCCACGCCTCGTGGACTTGGGGGCTACGAAATGTATCCCGTGCAAGATGATGGCGCCCATTCTGGAGCAGTTGAAGAAAGATTACGCAGGACGGCTCGACGTGCAGTTCATCGACGTGTGGGAAAACCCGAGTGCGGGTGACGAATACGGTGTGCAGATGATTCCCACGCAGATATTCTACGACGCTTCGGGCAAGGAGCTCATTCGTCACCAGGGCTTCATTTCACGCGAGGATATCCTCGCGCAATGGGCGGAACTTGGCGTGGATTTGGGGCCTTCCGCGGCCGCTCCCGCCGAATTCAGCAGGCTGGATCCGGCCGCGCCGGACACGCGTCCCAGAGAATCTGTCTGTTACATGTGCGATGGCGACATCAATCCGAAAACGCGCACGGTCTTGAAGACTGACAAGGGAGACGTTGCATTTTGTTCGCCCCACTGCTACTTCATCACGTATTCAAGCATGGTTGAGAATAAGCCCGTGCTTGAGAATGTCTCCATCACTGATTGGGCGGCAGGTGCAGTGCTTTCCGCAGCGTCCGCGAAGTACGTCTACGGTGTGGATGCGAAGAACCGGCCCACCGTCAAGGCTTTCGCGGACCCAGCGGCCGCTAGCGCCGAGCAACAGGCCACAGGCGGCAACATCGTCGAATGGGCTGCCCTGCAAGACAAAGAACTCGCGACGCGCTGCGGATTCTGCGACAGGGCTGTGTATCCCGAAGATGCATGCGTCGTAAAGGTGGAAGGACTGAGCACTTGGGGCTGCTGCACCATGTGCGCACTAGGCGTTGCTGCGCGTCTTCAAAAGGACATCGAGGTGACTGCCAAGGATGCGCTGACGGGAGAGACGATTAACGTTAAGACATTTGAGGGCCATGTCGCCCTTCTGGAGCCTCACACTTCCGTGGCTTGGGCTGGCACGAAGAAGGATGCGGAGGGCAAGCTCGTCTCGACGGGTTGCTTCAAGCAGGCATTCTTCGTCAATGAGGCGAATCTCAAGTTGTGGGTGGACGCCCATCCGACGGCTACGGGAAGGTTGGTCTCCATTGAGCAAGCGCTTTCCGAGAAGATGAAACTCACCCCACAACAGATCAGCAAGGCGTGCAAGATCGGTGAGTGCACGCCGAAGTAGCCGCCACGTGGCGTCACGAGGACGTATGACATGCAGGGATTGTTCACGACGCTAACCCATGCCGTCGAAGGCAGCGCGATCATCGCGATGGCCGCATCTTTTGTATGGGGAGTGCTCAGCATACTCTTGAGTCCGTGCCATCTCGCCAGCATCCCCCTGATCGTCGGATTCATCGACGAACAAGGACGGATTAGCACCCGGCGCGCGTTCTGGATTTCGGCCTTGTTCGCACTCGGCATTCTCATCACCATTGGCCTGATCGGGGCGGTCACCGCGGCGGCCGGCCGTATGATGGGGGACGTGGGGCGTTATGGAAACTACTTCGTAGCGCTCATCTTCTTCCTCGTGGGCTTACACTTGCTTGATGTGATTCCCATGCCATGGTCGGGGCCGGGCCACGTGGGCATGAAGCGTAAAGGGGCGCTTGCGGCCTTTATTCTAGGGCTGGTCTTTGGGATAGCGCTTGGGCCGTGCACGTTTGCGTATATGGCGCCGATGCTGGGGGTAACATTCAAGCTGGCATCGACCAATCTTCCTTACGGAATCACATTACTGATCATGTACGGGCTGGGGCACTGTTCCGTTATCGTTTTTGCAGGCACTTTTACACAGGTGGTGCAGCGCTACTTGAATTGGACCGAGGCTTCCAAAAGGACAACAACGGTGAAACGCATTTGCGGAATACTCGTCATACTGGGCGGACTCTGGCTCATCTACACGGCGCCATGACATCCCTTCCATTTCAGCACGGCGGGAGAAAGATGCCGCTTTTTTCGCCGGCGATCAATGGGAATTCCCGCAACCGGGTGAGATTGACGCCGCGCAATTGATTTGATATTATTGGAAATATGGAAATGAAAGCCGCAGTCGATGCGTTGTCGAGTCTGGCCCAGGAGACCCGTCTCGAAATTTTCCAGCTCCTGGTGCGGCAGGGACCGGATGGCTTGGCCGCTGGGGAGATCGCGACGGCATTGGATGTGCCAAGTCCAACGCTCTCTTTTCACATTGCCCATCTCACGCGGGCCGGCTTGTTGAAGTGCAGGCGCGACGGACGCTCGCTCGTCTATGCCGTGCATTTTGAAGGGATGCGTGACCTGCTCCAGTTTCTGACGAGGGACTGTTGTCAGGGGCGGCCCGAACTGTGCGCGGGGATTCCGTTGGCGGCCACCTGCACGGCCGATGCATCGGGCAAGTCCCGGAACAAGGCAAAGGTGAGACATGTCTGAGGACACAAGCAGAGTGAAGGTGCTGTTCCTATGTACAGGCAACTCCTGCCGGAGCCAGATGGCTGAAGGTTGGGCGCGCGCCTTGAAGGGAGACTTCTTGGAAGCGCACTCCGCGGGTATCGAGGCTCACGGACTGAATCCCCATGCCGTGGCCGCCATGAAAGAGGCAGGTGTGGACATCTCAGGGCAGCGCTCCAAGAACGTTGGAGAACTGCTTGACATTGCATTCGACTATGTAGTCACGGTCTGCGCGAATGCACACGAGACGTGCCCAGTCTTTCCCCGCAAGGCGAGGGTTGTTCACGTGGGCTTTGACGATCCCCCGCGATTGGCGGCCACGGCAAGCAGCGAAGAGGAAGCGCTGAACTGTTACCGCCGGGTGCGGGATGAGATCAGGGGTTTTGTGGAAACGCTTCCTGAGAGCTCGGAACAGGCCTGAGCGCCGGCCCGGAAGTGCAACCGGGCGCGTGAAACTGACGGCCACCGCAGGATTCCGGAATCGACGCAACTGGAGAGGAATTGTCCCCGAAATGCAACAACGAACTGAGCCTGAAGCAGTGCCACAACCAGCTGGCTGTGACCCGAGTCTGCGCGTTTCTTCCAAGCGGATGAACTTCTTCGAGCGCTATCTGTCGTTGTGGGTGCTGGTTTGCATGGCTGTGGGTATCCTGCTGGGCAAACTCGTCCCTGGCGCAGTCGCGACTCTCAGCAGTCTCGAATTCGGCGAAGGCTCACAAGTCAATATCCCCATTGCCGTGCTGATCTGGATGATGATCTACCCCATGATGCTCAAGATCGATTTTGGGGGCTTGGCTGGAGTTACGAAGCGCCCCAAGGGGCTTATGGTGACCCTGTTTGTCAACTGGGTAGTCAAGCCATTCAGCATGGCCTTTTTCGCGTGGGTGTTTATCCAGCACCTCTTCTCCGCATGGATCGATCCGGAAACGGCAAAGGATTACACGGCGGGTCTGATCATACTGGCCGCCGCCCCATGTACGGCTATGGTCTTTGTGTGGAGTTATCTCACGGACGGCGACCCGGCCTACACCCTGGTGCAGGTGGCGGTAAACGATCTGATCATGCTTGTTCTGTTCGCGCCTATCGTCATGTTTCTCTGCGGCGTTGCGGATGTCGTCGTGCCTTCCAAGGTTCTCATCACATCGGTGGTGGTATTCATCGTCATTCCGCTTGCGGCGGGTTGGATCACACGCACCGGCTTGATGAAAGCGTACGGTAAGGAATGGTTTGAGCAGCGGTTTCTGCCCCGGTTTCATCCCGTCACCGTGGTCGCCTTGCTCTTGACGCTGGTACTGATTTTCGCCTTCCAGGCGGAGAACCTGACCACCAAGTGGTTTGCCGTACTTCTCCTGGCTGTCCCCATCATGGTGCAGGTCTATTTCAACTCCAGCCTCACCTATCTTCTGATGCGCACATTCAAGGTCCCCCACAACGTCGCTTCCCCGGGGGCGCTCATTGGCGCCAGCAACTTCTTTGAACTCGCCGTGGCCGTCGCCATAACGTTGTTCGGCCCCGATTCCGGCGCGGCACTTGCCTGCGTTGTGGGGGTGCTGGTGGAAGTCCCCGTGATGCTCTCCGTCTGCAATGTCTGCAACCGTTCGAAGGCATGGTACGGGAAGTTCCTTCCTTCCACATGAACACGCCTGGCAAGGGCGAGTGAACTTCTCTTCCTTGCGCAAGAAATGCTCATGCTTTCTCCGCCTCACGCGCAAAAAATACCCATTTTGTAAGCAATCAAAAGCCGTGCAGAAAGGACTCTCCTGCGAATCAATGCAGTCCGAGCCTGCGCCAGGAGCGTACCTGCCTGCCCATCTCAAGCCCGTGAGCGATCAAAAGCCGCCCCGCCACGGCACGGTGTAACAATCCCCCTATTCGATGGCACAGGACTTGCCCTACGTCTTGATGCGATGGCAATGGGCGCCCTCGCCACACACGAGTCTCGACGAGAGGAGATAACGGTATGCGTGTCCTTGTAGCGGTTTCGCTTTTCGGACTTTGTGCCGCGCTTTTGGCGCCGGGTGCGCTCGCGCAGGGTGGAGCGGGGGGCGGCGCCTCACGCTTCGACAGCCTGGACGCCAACGGCGACGGGAAGGTCACATCCGACGAGTTTCGTGGCCCCGCCGACTTCTTCAAGCAGCTGGACACCAACGGTGACGGCTCCTTGTCCAAGACCGAAGTTGACGCCACCCGGCGGATTCGGGGCGGTCAAGAGGGAGGTCCCGGCGATCCATCACAGATGCGCCAGCGCATGCTCGCATCCATGAAGCAGGCGTTGGGAGCCACGAATGAGGAATGGACTGCCATCCAGCCTCTCGTGGAGAAGGTATTCGACGCCCAGATGCAACAGATGCAGGGCCGCATGATGGGCGGTATGGCTATGGGTCCCGGCAGACCCGGCGGCGGCGGTCCCGGTGCTCCAGGCGGTGGCGGTCCGGGGGCGCAAGGTGGCCCTGGTGGGCCAGGCGGCCCTGGCGGCATGGGGCCGGGCGGCCCCGGCAGGTCCGCTGAGGCACAGGCCCTCCAGGAGACTCTCGCCGACGCGAATGCCTCTCAGGAAGACATCTCCGCAAAGCTGGCCGCCCTGCGCAAGGCCCGTGAAGAAGCCGCCAAGATGCTGGATGACGCGCAAGCAGCATTGCGCGACGTGTTGACGGTCCGGCAGGAAGCGACCCTGGTGCTGATGGGAACGCTCGACTAGGTTATCTCGAGGGGGCGAGGGGTGGAGGAACAAGGTATGTCTGAAACACAAGACAGCATGACGCAGCCGCTGCTTGTTCCTTCACCCCATGTCAACTCGTGCCCCGCGCCTGAGACGCTCTCCACCGATGAGTCATGCGTGGAGGCGGCTGAAGCCATGCGCCTGGCGGGCGAGTGCCGCTTGCCCTACTCCAGCCTCGAAGGAGAAGAGCCGGACGCGAACTGCGTCGGACTTTTTCCGGCGCGCATATTGCTTCGCTACGAGGTATTGCCCCTCAGGCGCGTTGATGGCAGCGTGGAGCTGGCGATTGGCGGTCTGGCTGCCTTGGACGGCATCAACGCGCTGAGGGCGCTTACCGGCAAACGCCTGTCGCCCGTCATCGCGCCCCCCAGCCGCATCCGCCATGTGCTGCGCCATTGCCTTGGCGTGGGCGCGGACACACTGGGCACGTTGGACGATCAACGCGGCATTCAGGTAGTCGATGAACTGAAAGAAGGCGACGTCGATCTCGATGCCGCCGTGGAAGACGCCTCCATCATCCGCTTCGTCAACCAGGTTCTCAGCGAGGCCATCGCCCTGCGCACGACCGACATTCACCTGGAACCGTTTGAAGACGAAATGCGCATCCGCTATCGCATCGACGGTGTGCTGCAGGAGGTTCCCGTTCCATCCCAGCTCAAACGCTACCAACCCGCGATTGTCTCACGCATCAAGATCCTGAGCCGGCTCGACATCGCCGAGAAGCGCCTTCCCCAGGATGGCCGCATCAAACTGCGCGTGGACAAGCACGATGTCGATGTGCGCGTTTCGATCATCCCCATGCTTTACGGAGAAGGCGTGGTGATGCGCCTGCTGCGCCAGGACGCATCCCTCATGCATCTCGACGAACTCGGGATGGGTCCGCGCGAGGAAGGCACCTTCCGCGACATGCTCCAACTGCCCCACGGCATCATTCTGGTCACGGGTCCGACCGGAAGCGGCAAGACCACGACACTCTACTCCGCCTTGAATGAACTCAATGACTCCGGGCGCAAGATCATCACGATTGAAGACCCTGTCGAGTACCAGATCAAGGGTATCAACCACATTCAGGTCGTGGAAAAGGCAGGGCTGACCTTTGCCCGCGGCTTACGTTCCATCCTGCGTCACGACCCCGACGTCGTGCTGGTAGGCGAGATCCGCGATGCCGAAACCGCTCAGATCGCGACCCAGGCGTCTCTCACTGGTCACCTGGTGTTTTCGACGCTGCATACCAACGACGCGCCCGGCGCGCTCGTGCGGCTCGTGGATATGGGCGTCGAACCCTACCTGGTTGCGGCGTCACTGGAGGGCGTCCTGGCCCAGCGCCTTGTGCGTGTTTTGTGTGAGCGATGCAAAACCCCGGACCCGTTGCGGGCGGGTCACGCGTGGTCCGAACGGCCTCCCGCATTGCGGGAAGTAGTCCCGTTCAAGCCCGCGGGATGTGGCGCTTGCAGGCACACGGGCTATTCAGGTCGCCGTGCCATCTTCGAGTTGATGCGGATCACGGACGAGATACGGGACCTGTTGCTCGCGCGCCGCTCGCCTTCCGATCTGCGCAATGCGGCCTTGCGAGAAGAAATGCGCCCCCTTTGCGACGACGGCTGGCGTCTTGTCGCGGAGGGAGTCACCACCATCGACGAAGTGCTGAGAGTCACACGGGACAATCAACGCGGCCGTGCGGCCGCCGTGGCTTGAGTGCCGTAGAGGCGCGCGTGCGCCGCCAGGCCGGGACAACGCAATGCCGGTATATGAATACAAAGCAGTCGATCGCGGCGGAGCCGTAGTCGGAGGCGCCTTGGATGCGCCCAACCGGCAAGACTTGTTCCGCCAGTTGGACGGTCGCGGTCTGAGCGCTGTCAGTGTCCGTGAACCGGCTGGACGCAGTCCGGGTGGCGCCGCGACCCGCACGGCACTCTGGAAACGCAACCGGGTTCCGCAACGCGCCATTCACCATTTCACCCATCTGCTGTCGAGCCTCCTGCGGGCAGGGATCCCGCTGAGCCGCGCATTGCAGACGTTGCACCGCGAGGCCGAGGGCGCGGCCCAGGTAACCTGGAAAGCCTTGCACGACCTCGTCGCCGATGGATGGCCGCTTGCTGACGCCATGGCCCAGCAGCAGGGTGTCTTCGGGGCCGTGTACGTCGCCATGGTGCGGGCCGGAGAAATGGGCGGGTTTCTCGATGTGGTACTCGAGCAGATCGCCGACTTCCAACTCCGCGAACGCGATCTGCGCTCACGTGTGGTCGCCGCCCTCGTATACCCCATCGTCTTGCTCACGTTGGCGCTGGGCGTTCTGGTGTTTCTACTGGTCTTCTTCATCCCAAGGTTCAAAGCGATCTTCGAAGACTTCGAAGCTGCCCTGCCGCTGCTCACGCGGATCATCGTTCAGGTCAGCGAGTGGGCGCAACAGTACGGGCTGTTCGTGCTGGCCGCCGTATGCCTCGCCGCTTTTGCGGCGCGCCAGTGGCTGCACACGGAGCAGGGCCGTCGCGAACGTGACCGGCGCGTCCTTACGCTGCCTCTGCTGGGCGCCCTCATGGCCAGCTTCGCCATGACGCGCTTCTGCCGAATGCTCGGCACACTCCTGGGCTCCGGTGTGCCGCTGGTGAGTTCCCTCCGCGTTTCACGAGAGTCCCTTGGCAATCAGACCCTCATTGACATGCTCGATTCCGCTATGGGACGGGTCCAGCGCGGCGAACGCCTGACAGACAGCCTGCGCGACTGCCCCCAGCTCTTTCCCGGTTCCGTACTGGAAATCGTCTCCGTGGCGGAAGAAACCGGATGCCTCGACAAGGAGTTCGTGCGCATCGCCGATTCCACCGAGAAGGAGTTGGATCATCGCCTGCGCACGGCCGTGGCCATGGCTGAACCGGTCATCCTCTTTCTCATTGCCGCGCTGATAGGCGTGATCTTCATCGGCATGGTACTCCCGATTTTCTCATTGCAGGATTACATCAACTGATTGGATTGGAGGAGGATTATGAGGCGCACACTAATAGAACGTCCGCGCGCGAGCCAGGCAGGTTTCACCCTCGTGGAACTCCTGCTCGTGCTGGTCATTCTTGCCACCCTCGCGGCCATCGTCGTGCCGAAATTCGCCGGGCGCACCGAGCAGGCCAAAATCACCGCCGCCAAAACCCAGATCGCCAGCTTCGAGACTGCGCTGGACGCCTTCGAAGTGGATAACGGCTACTACCCTGAAGGTAGTGACGGCTTGCTCATGCTCATTGAACGCCCGAAGGACGATGAAGATTGGCAAGGACCGTATCTGAAGAAGGGCATTCCCAAGGACCCGTGGAACAACGCTTACATCTACGAGTATCCGGGCAAGAGTAACGACGCAGGCTACGACATCCTCTCGATGGGACCGGACGGCCGGAGAGGTGGCGATGATGACATCACGAACTGGCGGACCGATGACGAAGAGAAAGACTAGCTCTCGCGTGCGAGCCTCATGCCGCGGTTTGACCCTGATCGAGTTGATCCTCGTCATGGGATTGCTCGCGGGCATCGCCGCACTCTCAATTCCCAAGGTGCTGGGCTCGCTCGAAGGGCAGTACCTTCACGACGAGGCGCGCCGGATCATCGCCGCTTCGCGCTACGCCCGGAGCGAGGCCATCAGCAGCGGACAGGCCATGAAGCTGTGGGTGCGCCTGGAGTCGTGCGAGTACGGCGTGGCGCAAGCTGTGGACAGTGGCGATTCCCCGTCGACCGGCAGATCGCGCACCTTTGCTCTGAGCGAGCCGCTGTACTTCACGGTGGAAACACCGGCGCGCGAGAAGAGTCAGCAAGAGGAACTGACGGCCCTGTTCCAGCCCGATGGCTCCCTTGCCCCTTCGAGCTTCGATCGATTGACGATTGCCCAGAACGGCCACTACCGGCTCTCCGTCGCGCGTGTGGCCGACAAGCCAGGATACGAAATTGAGGATCGCAAACGTGATGAGTGAGCGCGGGAACATATCGCCATGGCGCATGTGCCGCGGATTCACCCTCGTGGAAGCGCTGGTCGGGCTGCTCTTCGCCGCGATCGTGATCCCTACCGCCGTGGCCGCCCTCCTCACGGCCAATAGGGCCGGCCTCGCATCTGCGCGTATGCACAGCGCGGTTCAATTGGCGGACCGCAAGCTGACCGAGAGTGTGCTGACTGACGGCTGGCAGGATGGCGAGACAGAAGGCGATTTCGGCGATGAATACCCGGGGTTCCGGTGGGAACTCACGAATGAGAACTGGGGCCAGGACACCATGCGCCGCGTGATTGTCACGGTTACATTCAAAGTCCAGGGGCGCGAGCAGCGGTGCACCCTGTCGACCCTTGTCGAGGAGTCGACGGAATGAGCGCGCTCTCAGATAGCCGGGCCATGCGCGAATGTGTGGGATTCACGCTTGTGGAATTGCTCGCAGCGCTCATTATTACCAGCCTTCTCATCGTGGCCCTGGTCACGGTGCTGGGGACTGCCTTCGCCATGAGGGACTCTACGACGGCGCAGCTTGAGGAAACGGACCAGACCGGCTCAGTACTCGGCATGATCAAGAGCGACCTGAAGCAGTTGGTGCCTCCCGGCGAATTGCTGGCAGGCGCCATTCTTGGGGAGCGCGTGGAAGAATCCGGCGGCATCCGCGCGGACAGTCTGGAGTTCTACTCTGCGTCTGGTTCATTGGAAGTGGACAAGCCTTGGGGCGATATTCAGAAGGTCGTCTATTCCTTGCGCGAGCCCGAGGATGACGACCACTTCCGGGGCTACGAACTCGTGCGGAAAGTCACACGGAATCTCCTGCCCTCGTTGGAGGAAGAAAGTAGCGAAACGGTGCTGCTCAACGGCGTGAAGTCCCTCGAATTCCAGTACTATTCCGAGGAGACGTGGCAGGATACATGGGATTCCAGCGCCAATGACGATGCGCCGCCTGAAGCCGTGTCTGTTCACATCGAACTCATCCGCGAAGGCGCGACAGATCACGCGCCCCCCCTGGAACTCCTGTGCGCCGTGGTGGCGGAAAGTGCGGTTAGCGATGAAACGGTGCAGTGAGTCAGTCCTCATGCCGGGGAATGTCTCGGGCTTCTGCGCATCTTGCAGGGAATCGGGAATCGCCCTTGTCTTCGTGATCACCGTATGTCTGGGTCTTGTTACGGTCGTGCTGCTGTTCGCAAGTGCCGTCGCCATGGAGTCACGAGGCGCGGGCAATGCCCATGCAGGAGCGCAGGCGGAGCAAATCGTGGAAGGCGCGCTGCGGTACGTGGCGTTCATCCTCGAGAATAGCGAAGACCCCGGCACGTCGCCCGATCTTGACACGTACGAACAAGAGGCCGTCGAAGTGGGGGAGGGGCGCTTCTGGTTGCTCGGCAGAGACCCCGGCGCACTGCATCCACGCACCCCGTATTACGGGCTCGTTGATGAAGCCTCGAAGATGAATATCAACACGGCATCGCAGGATATGCTGGAATACCTGCCGCAAATGACGTCCGAACTGGCGGCAGCCATCGTCGATTGGCGCGACAGCGACAGCGATCTCACGACCGGCGGCGCCGAGTCCGCAAATTATCTCCTGCTGGACCCGCCCTACCAGTGCAAGAATGCCGAGTTTGAAACGACGGCCGAGTTGCGTCTTGTCATGGGCATGACAGTGGAGATCTTGTACGGAGAGGATACCAACCAGAACCACATCCTCGACTCCAACGAGGACGATGGAGACACAAACCCTCCCTCGGACGATCGTGACGGACTTCTCGATGCAGGCCTGCTGCCGTTTGTGACGGTCTACAGCGCGGAACCCAACACCACTGCCGATGGGCAAGCGCGGGTTAACATCAACGAATCGGATTCGGCGCAAGTGCAGCAGGCGTTGGAGGAAGAGCTCGGCGACCGCGCCCAGGTGATCGCGCAGGCTCTTGGGCAAGGCTCGCGGCGCGAGTGGACGAGCCTCCTCGAGTTGTTCACCGAGGTGGATGTCACGCTGGAAGAGGCCGCGAGTATCGAAGATGCTCTCACCGTTTCGGATGACGATTCAGCACGGGGGTTAATCAACGTCAATACTGCACCCGAAGAGGTGCTTACGTGCGTGCCGGGTATCGGTACGGAAAGCGCGCAGGAACTCGTTTCATACCGCACGGGGAAGACCGAAGACGAACTCGCATCGGTCGCGTGGGTGAAGGAAGTTCTGGACAAGGAAGCGGCTGTCCAGGCCGGCCCCTACCTGACCGTGCGCTCCTATCAGTTCACCGCGGATATCACAGCAGTAGGAAAGAACGGCCGCGGCTTCCGGCGCACGGCGTTCGTGCTCGATACCAGCGGCGGCGAAGCGGTAGTAGTCTATCGGCGTGATCTGTGCCGCGAAGGGTGGCCGCTGGGCGAATCCGCCCGCACGGCCTCGGAGGAGAGGTCGTGAGAATCATGCGATCCAGAGATGCGGCGCGCGTGCTGTGCGTGGGTCTTGGAGAAGGATGCATCGATCTAATTCTCATGGCACGCGATCGAGGCTCGTGTCACATGCTGCACGAATCGCGATTCGACGCCCCCGTGTTGCGAGCGATGCCTGATCCAGCCACGCTTGGCGTCGCCTTGCGGAAGCACTTGCTTGCAGAAGGAATAGCCTCGCACACGGCAATCGTCTGCGTCCCTGCCGCCTGGTGTTTCAGCACGTGGCTCGCCCTCCCGGATCTCTCCAGCGACGATACCCGAGACTATATCGCCACGCAGGCCGAACGCTGTCTCCCGGTGCCGCCGGGAGAAGTGGCGTACGCGTCCTCGGTTTGCGAAACCGCGGCGGGTCAGCGTAAAGTACACATCGTCGCAGTGCCAGCGCAATGCGTCACATCCCTCGAAGCGTTCGCTTCCGCGGCGTTCCTGAAACTCGCCGGCATTACCATAGGCGCAATTCATCTGCTTGCCCCAAACGCAGACGGAGTGAGCGCCGTTCTGCATGTGGGCTCAGGGTTCGTGGAATTCGCGGTAGGCGTACGTGGCGGCACTATCGCGCTTCACGACCTCGGCGGCGCCACGGACTCCGCAGATTCGCCGGCGTGTTCCTCCGCGCCGGAGGCGCTCCGTGAATTGCGCCTGGCGCTTCACCGCCTCCCGCCCGGAGTGCGAGAGCATCTTGGCATCGTGAATCTGGTTGGATCTTCCGAAAGGACAAGCATCTGGATTGAAGCCCTCCGCGACGAGTTTCCCTCCCTGGATTTCGTAAACGATGACGGTCCCGATGCCGGCTGCAATCGCCCGGATTTGTCGCGCGCTGCCCGAGCGTATCTCCTGAAGCAGCCGCTGCACCCCGATTTTTTGCCAAAGCGGATGAGCAGGGTCACGCAGGCAATGGCCTTCGTTCATCGCCGCCGCACCGTGTCATTTGCCGCAGCGGCTCTCGCGCTGATGCTGTTGCTGGCCGCCGTTTTCGGGGTCCAGGCACACCGTCTCAGCCGGCTTAACGCGGAACATGCGCTCTTGGCGAACAGGGCGGAGGAGTTGCGGACTCTGCATGACAGCATCAAGCAATACCAGAGCTGGTTCGATGATGAACCGGGTTCCCTCCACTGCATGAGGGAGCTGACGGCCGCCTTCCCCGCTGAAGGCAACATCTGGCTCAAGGCGCTTCGCATCAAGGACAGGACCCAGGTGACCTGCTCGGGCAACGCCTCCGGCACCGGCGCGTGGCTCAGCGCTTTGGATGCCGTGCGCGACACGCAAGGCATTTCGGACCTGGCCGTAAGCAACATCCGCGGTGAATCCCCTCTGGAGTTCAGCTTCACATACCGCCGCCAAGGGAGCCGGGAGCCATGAAGAACCTGGGGCACCACAGGCTCTTGGTATTTGCCGCAATTGGAATGGCCTCCCTGCTGTTTGCCGATCGCCTGGTGCTTTCTCCCCTGTGGTCCCTCTGGAGCGAGCGGCAGACCCGCATCGCAGACCTTCAAACGGCGGTGGAACAGGACCAGGCGCTTTGCGAACGTGAAGACGGTATACGCAAGCGCTGGCAGAGCATGCTCGAAGGAAGCCTGCCTGCAAGCGAGTCCGAGGCGGAGAGTCTGGTCCTGCGCTCCGTCAACGAATGGGCTGGCATGCACGGTGTGCAGGTTACCACGGTCAAGCCGCGGTGGTCGGTTGAAGAGAAAGAGTCGGCGCTGCTGGAGTGCCGCGCCACGGCGTTGGGTTCGCTGCGTGCCTTGAGCGGTTTCCTGCATGCGCTTGAAACATCGCCCCTCGCGCTGCGTGTGGAAGAGGTCGCGCTCGTTCCGCGCGACGACCGCGGCTCTCTCCTGAGTCTCGAATTGCGCTTTACAGGTTTGGTGCTCGCGAAACCTGAAGAAGGAGCGGGCTCATGAGCACCCACAGAAAGCTCCAGACAACTGCCCTTCTGCTGAGTATCGGTGTCGGTGTTGCCTTCTCCGTTTGTCGTGCCCCTGCTGCGGCTGGCGCCTCGGAGCCACTGCTTGAGGACTTTGCGGTGATCTGGGAGAACAACATCTTCGATCCATCCCGGCGCCCGGGGCTCGCGGCTGATGATGAGAATGGCAGCGCTCCTCCTCCGGAGCCGGAGTCCCTTGCGCTGTTGGGCACCATGATCTCTGCCGAAGAGCACCGCGCCATCTTCGGCGGGAGCCAACCCGGCTTCCAAATCACAGGGACTGAAGGGGACGTTATCGCGGGGTTCACTCTGCTCGATGTGCGAATTGGGGGTGTTCAGGTCCGGCGAGACAGCGAAGAAGAGTTTCTGCCGGTCGGCAAAACAATCGAATTGCAGACTACCGGCGAGTTGAGCATCGGCGAGGCCGCGATGACCTCATCTGTCCCCGCGCGGCCTTCACAGGTTGAGCCGGAAGCAGGCGCGAAGAATGACACGGACGCGAGTCCGGCAGATCAGGATGTCCTCGAAACGCTCCGCCAACGCCGGAAGAAGGAAATGAAGCGATGAAGCGCAAGAACGGTATGGGTGTTTTGCTCCTGGCGCTTGCCCTGGCGGCCTGGGGCGCGTGTGCCCAGGTGACGCAGACTCAGGGAGAGACCGAGGTGACGCCACCTTCCGAAGATGGAGTCAGCGTCAATTTCCGGGGAGTCACACTCGATGACTTCCTCGAGTTTCTCAGCGAGAAGGCCGGCTTCGTCATCAATCGCGAAGTGCAGGTGAGCGGCGAAGTGGACGTCTCCAGTCATCGGCCCTTGAATCGCGATGAACTGTTCGACCTTCTCGTAACCGTCCTGAATTCCAAAGGCTACACCGCCCTGCGCAATGACCGCACGCTGACGATTGTGCGGCGTGAAGATGCCTTGAAGCGCGATATCCCCGTGCGGGCGAGCAGCGAGCCGGAGGCCATCCCCAGAAACGATGAGATGGTGACTCAGATCATCCCTGTCCGCCACGCGGAAGCGAAGCAACTGCTGGAGAACCTCCAACCCCTGTTGCCCGAGTACGCGAACGCAAGCGCGAACGAGAGCAGCAACGCCATCGTCATCACCGACGTCCAGACTAACGTACGCCGGATGGCGGAAATCGTCAATGCGTTGGATACATCGATCTCCAGCATTTCGACTGTGCGCGTCTTCACGCTCACCGCATCGGACGCGGAAGATGTGGCCAATGTCATCAACGAGCTGTTTGAGTCCGAGGACTCCGGCTCTTCTGGAGGGGGGGCTTCCGCGCGCAATCAGCGCTTCGGAGGCCCTCCTGGTTTTCCAATGCCGGGGGGCGGCGGACCGGGCGCCGATGCCGAAGACAGCAGCGCGGCACGCGAAGCGGTCTCCCGCGTGGTCGCCGTGGAGGACGAGCGCACCAACTCCGTTGTCGTGGCCGCACCCGCGGAAATCATGGAAACCGTGGCGGGGATCATCGATGACCTCGAGGCCTCCGAAGGGGTCCAGAATGAGGTGCGCGTGTTTCCGCTGAAATACGCGGATGCAGAACACACGGCCGAACTGGTCACCAACCTCTTCGCAAACGAGCTGCAGTCTTCGAGCAGTTCGAGCACCGGCGTGGCGATTCCTTCCTTTGGCGGAGGCCGCATGGGACCGGGCGGCGGCCCCGGCGGCATGCCGGGCAGCATGGGCGGGACGCGGCAGTCCTCTCTGTCATCGGAACAAGCCCTGGTCGTGGCCGAGGCGGATGTGCGAACCAATTCGGTCGTGGTCAATGCACCGTCCGTGTACATGGAAACCATCGCGTCGATGATAGATGACCTCGACAAGAATCCCGCCAAGAAGCGAAAGGTGTTTGTGTACAAACTCGAGAACGCGGACCCCGAGGATGTGGCCAGCATTGTTTCCGGTATGTTCTCCGAGAGTTCAAGCTCGGGCACCAGTTCAACGGCACGATCTTCCAACTCGACGCAGAGGTCAACCGGATCAACCTCCAGTTCGAGCAGTAGCTCCAGCAGCCAAAGGTCGTCCAGCAGCGGCAATTCACAAATGCAGTTTTAGGATCGAAGAACGTACGCCACTCGGTCTGCGAGTGGGGAGGAAACGAATATGATTCGCATGCTTATCGGAGCCGCCAGTGCGGCCGGCTTGATTGCGTGCTGGCCCACCTCCGCCTTTGGGCAGGAGTTTGTCACCCAGGAGCCGGCTCCGCGACAGGAACGCCACACCGGCTACGGCTCTAACGTGGCCGATGATGTCGTCGTGCAATACGACGAAGAGACCGGCGCATTGATCGTGATCGCGGATGAGGACACGAACCTCCAAATCAAGGATGTGATCCAGGCGCTGGACAAGCCAGTACCGCAAGTCCTCATCAAGGTGTTGTTCCTGGAAGTCACGCACAACGACGGCGTCGATATCGGGACCGAGTTCTTCGCGACCGACGTCGACGATCACCTGTTGGTGCGCGCGTCCGGGACCGACGCGGATGGCAATACGACCTATACTTCCTCAAACGTGGCCACCCGGACCGACACCGCCGAGACCCTCTTCGGCATTGCCTCGGAAACCACAGGTGGCTTCTATCGCCTCGTGAAGGACGATCTCGAGATCACATTGCGGGCGCTCTCGGAAGTGGCGAAACTCGAAGTCCTGTCGCGGCCTTCAATCCTCGCGCGAAACAATCAGGAAGCTACCATCACGGTGGGACAGGAGGTCCCCTTCATCCGCAATACCCGCATCCTGGAAGACGGCCAGCAACTGAACACGGTCGAGTACGAAGACATCGGCATCATCCTGAGCGTGACGCCGACGATTCGCAAAGACGGTCTCGTGGCCATGGAAATCAACCCGGAAATCAGCACGTTGACCGGCGAAACCGTCCCCATTTCCAACACCGTCACCGCGCCCGTGTTTGCCAAGCGTTCCGCGGAGACCGGTGTCGTCGTGCCGGATGGAGAGACCGTGGTTATCGGCGGACTGATGGAGGATCAGGATACCGAGTCCACGCGCAAGGTGCCGCTTCTGGGAGACATCCCTATCATCGGGAACGCATTCAAGCGCAAGATCACGGACAAGGCGAAGACCGAACTGCTCATCTTCCTGACCCCGCACATCATCCCCGATCCCTCCGGATTGGCTGCGATGACATCCAACGAGCGCGCGGAACTGGAACTGGCGCCACGAGTCCTGTCTCCGGAGCAATTGGAGCGCCTGGCACCGGGTAACGAGACGGAGCAGCAGGACGAAACGGCGGCGGCCCCCTCGGCGGCCATTACAGATGGGCCGCCCCTGTCTGAGGCAAGCTCGCCCTCGAAAGAGTCAAAACGAGATTCTGAACGTGCTGCGCGAAAACGGGGCAAACCGTGACCGTGCAGACGCTCGACATCTCCGGTTTGCACGTCTGCCCCGGATTGCGTATAACGTGGCCTGAATGGCTTGTGTTTCTTCTCTACGGTATGCGCGTGCAACGGGACGGTTTGAACTGCGCCGGCCGCACGGCTTGACGCGGTCCAGGTCCGTACCCCAACGGCCGGAGGACCAGAGAATGAGCGTTCGAACTCCCTCCACATGTTTCACAGGTGCCCTCCTCATCATGTCGCTTGTCGCGTTGCCCGCGATGGCGCAGGTCAGCATGCACAAGGTGGAAGTCGTCGGTACGCGCGGAATCCTTCACCGTGCGCCCCAGACCACGGAAGACCCGGTCACCCCAAGTCCTGGCGAGCAGAAGCTCAAAGAAGTGGCCGAACGCCTGGACAAAGCGGGCCTGCTGTATACCGGAAAGGTGGTGACCGACAAAGACGCGGCGCTGTTGAAACCGCCCGCCGTCGTGGCAGGATTTGAGGGCGCAGACTACACCCTCGCCAAAGAGCCGCCCACGATCGAGTTTGGAGTCATCCCGGTCACGCCGCTGTTTTTGAACGAGTCGCCCGTCAAATCGAAATCGGACAAATCGAATGAGCCTACCCCGTGGGCGAATTGGGGGCAGGCAGCCTTCGACACGCGCACGGGCAAGTTCTACGGATCGATCGGTGACGACGGCAAATACGACGCCCGTATTCTGCTCGTGGAATACGACCCTGCGACGAAGGTCATCAAGTGCCTGCCGGAGGTGAACAAGCTCCTGGGCCGCACGAAAACGCACTTCGGCGATGGCAAGATTCACGGCTGGCTGGACTGGTATCAGAGCAAAGATCTGGATACCCCCCACCTGTGGTTCTGCACCTACTGGACCAAATACACCGAGCCGGACGACGAGGATTTCGAGACCGGCTACAACGGCGGCCACATCATGAGCTGCGATGTGATTACCGGCGACATGGTCGACTACGGCGCTCCCGTGAAACGTTCCGCATGGCCGTACCACAGGGTCGACACCAAGCGGGGCATCCTATATGCCGTCGGAATGTTCGGCGAGTTTCTGGCCTGGGATATCAACAGCCAGACGACGCTGTGGGCGGGTTATCTTCCCAAGGGCATGGGGTGGTGGGAACGGGCGCTCCTGCTCGACGAGACCACCGGCATGGTGTACACGTCCAACCGCGACACCGAGGCCGACCCCGAACAGCACCTCATCAAGTACGACCCGCACCGCAACCGCTTCACCAAGCTCGAGTGTCACGTCCCTATGACGACTGGCCAGGCGTCGGGCAAGGGCCAGCCTGGCGCCTACAGTGCCATGCGCGCCCAGACGCGCCACCGCGGAACCGACGGCCTGTTCTGGTGCGTGACGAATGGCGGGCAATTGTTCACCTTCGATCCTGACAAGGAAGTCATAGAAGACAAGGGACCCAACTGGCCCGGCGAGCAACGGTACACCGCCTCAATGGAGCGCAGTCCCGGTGGGCGCTATCTTTACTACATGCCGGGCGCGCACGGGCACGGCTATTCGGACGGATCGCCCCTCGTCCAATACGATACGCAAACCGGCAAGATGAAGGTGCTCGCGTTCTTCTTCCCCTACTACTATGAGAAATACGGGTACACCGCCGGCGGAACCTTCTCCATCGTTCTGGATCAGCGAGGCGAGAGCCTCTTCATCGTGTGGAACGGCGCCTTCATAGAAAACAGCGGCAATGTCGCCGGTGGTGACACCTTTGGCCAGTGCGCGATTTCGCTCGTGCATATCCCCGAATCGGAACGGCAGGAATGAGCGGCAAGGAGACCAGCGTGATTCGAATCGGAGTGGTCGGCGGGGGCACTTATGGTGAAAGCCACCTTTCCACCTTCAAGGATCTGGAGCAGACGGGCCGCGTGAAACTCGCGGCCCTTGCCGAAATGAATGACGAACGCCGCGAGCAGCGGCGCCAGCAGTTCGATATACCGGTGTACAAGAGCCATGTGGACATGCTGAAGGCGGAACGCCTGGACGGCGTGACCGTGGCCACGCCTGATCATCTTCACCGGGACATCGCCCTGGACGTGCTGGGATCTGATTTACCCTGCATGGTCGAGAAGCCGCTCGATGTGACGGTCGACGGCTGCCGTAAGATCATCGCGCTGGCGGCGCAGAAGTCGCTGCTGCTGCAGGTAGACTTTCACAAACGCTTCGACCCGTACCATATCGAGATGCGCGAGTCCTTTCTGGAGGGCAAGTTCGGGGAGGTCGAATACGGCTACGCCTGGATGGAGGACCAGTTGTTCGTGCCTGTGAGCATGCTGCGGGCATGGTCCGAACACAGTTCCCCGGTCTGGTTTCTCGGCGTGCACATGTATGATCTCGCGCGGTGGATCATGGGCTTGCCCGCGCCCGCCGTGGTCTATGCCACGGGCTCGCGGAAGAAACTCAAGTCCATGGGCATTGACTGTCCGGATGCCGTGCAAGCCCACGTGACCTTCAGCAACGGCGCCTGCATCACGTTTCACAATTCCTGGATACTGCCCGATCAATACGAGGCCGTCGTGCACCAGGGCATCAAGCTGGTGGGCACGGAGGGAATCTTCGAGTGCGATTCTCAGTATCGTGGCGGCCGGGGCTGTCTCAAGGGCGAGAAGATGCGCACGTGGAACCTTGGCATCAAGTACCGGGAGCGGGACAAACGTAACACACTCCGCCACCGAGTATACTTCTATTCGTCCATCGCGGACTTCGCCGAGAACCTGCTCTTCTTGAAAGAGGGCGGTACGCTCGCGCAGTTGGAAGGACTCTACCCATCGGGTGCGGACGGCCTCGCAGCAACACAGATCGCCTGTGCGGCCGAAGAGAGCATGCGAACCGGGCGGCCCATCGAGATCAATTGACTCGGCGCCTGGCCGCTATTTCGATTCGACCAGCTTGTCCAACTCGATGCGGTTGTTCTCCTCCAGGATCTCTTGTACGAGGTTATCCAAGTCAAGGACGATGGCCTGCCCTTTGGTACTGCTTTGTTGCGTAAACACGACCTCAAAACGTTGCGGAGTGAGGCCGACGCTGGGGTCTCCCAAGGCGTCTACGGAAACGGCCTCCAACATTGCGCCCTTCTTGTCGACAAGGGCCACGGTGAAGGGTCCGGCCGCGGCAGCGCCGATATTGTGTACCGTGGCGTGAATGGCACCGTCCGCATCTATGCGAAGGTCGCGCGTGCCTATTGCGAGGTCGGGCAGCGGACCCAACGCCGAAGCGGCCTCCTCCTGTTCAATGACCACGGCCACATTCTGACGAGGCGCAGCCGTTACCGGGATCGTGGAGAAACGGTGCAGGTCGCGAACCTGATCGTGAAGAACAGCAGAGGTGTTGTCTTTGGGTGCATCAATCGCGCCGTCATCATTTGCGTCCACTCCGATGCGCACACTGTACCGCCCTGCGGCTAGCCGCCAAACACGCATAGTTGCCTCTATAGGCTCCCCAGTGAAGTTATAGAGGTTCACGACGAGCCTCTTGTCATCCGCGTACGAGACGAGACGTGCGAAATCGACGTTGTCCACGCCTTCCCAACTCACCGCGATGCCGATGGGATATGGCTCCACGCGCCCTTGCACCCGCCCGCCCAACGCAGCGGCAATGAGTACGTCGCGTCCGATACCCCGCTGGTTGTCGGTGTGAATCATGCCCTCGGTCAACGCGAAGAGCGCTGGCTCATCGGTGGCGTGAACGACGTGCATCATCTGCCGTGCGATGTCTTCGCGGTCCGTGATCTGGTGAGGTTCCGGCGCTGGAGTTAATCCCCAGTACGAGCGCAGGTGAGTCAGCGAGTAGTTCCGAATCTCCGCATCGACCTGTTCGACCAGGGTGGCGCCGTTCTTTTCTCGATCCTCCGCATTGCCGGTGAGCGGTGGTAGCTCCTTCTCCGTGCGCTTCGCATCCACCTCGCGAATCCGCTCTGAATAGCGCTGAGAAGTCCGCATTTCGCGCTCGACCACATAGGGATCGCCCAGTGCAAAGGCCAGCATGAGTCCGCGACTGCCGATGAAATCCGTGATGTGCAGTGGGTCGATCGGCCAGATGTCGCAATACCCATCGTAGAAGATCCCCATCTCTTCGAGACCTTCGTAATACCGCAGCCAGGAGCGGCGGGCCGGCTCATTGCCCAAGAGCGGTATCCCCGCATACCCGAGGGGGATGAAGCAGTCATCATTGGAGCCGCCCCAGAACATGCCGTCCCCGCGCTGACGCGAAATGATCCACCGGGTAGCGGTGTCGTTCAATCGATGCAGTTCGCGCTCCCATACCGCCCACGCGGGCGCTCCGCGCGGATCCGCCACGGGCACGGGCACCCGCACATCACCGGAGTCCGCCGCGCCGGGCCATGCGCGGTTCAGGACCAACTCGCGATAGATGTTCGCGATGCGGTCTTCCGGTGCGTGACGGAGCACTGCCAGCGGAGAGTACGCCATGTCATACGGCCCACCGAAGTTGCTCCAGTTCTGCAGAGAAACAACCTCGCCCGTGAAGCGCCACGGCCGGTAGTTATATTCCTTGATGTACTGGATTCGACCGGGCATGAGTTCGTGCTTGGCATAGGCCTCCAACGCGCGCGCGGGGTCGGCGGCTTGCACAACCGTAAGCGTCGAAGGAGAGTCTTCATCGCCCACGACCAGATTGCCTCCCGACAGGAAGGTTAGTTCCACCCACAGACGGTCCTCACTCGCGAGCATCAAGTCGATGATGTCCAGACTGATGTCCAGTCGCTGCGGTGATCCCGTGGCGGGATATTCAATACCCATCCAGGTTTGCGCCCAGATTCGCCCAGGATTTCCGGGGTCGCGCAATCGGATGCGGACATGGTCGGCCACTGCGGAAGTTGCGATGCTCAGACCCAGGTGCACAGTGTCAACGGCCATGTCCTCGTTCAGGTCCGGTCCCAGGATGTGAATCGACTCCATGGGGCGAAGCGGGATCTCGGTCCTATCCGGCAGTTCTGGGCCCGCTGTTGCTGCACGCCGATCGCGTGCAGCCATGAGCTTGCCCAGCGCGGGCCCGTAGCGCTCGATGGATGTGCTTGGCACCTCGCCGGACAGATACCACGTGAGGTTCTCTCCCTTCTTCCCTTCGGGAGCCGGGGGACTCTGTTCCCACAACTGGATCTCGTGGATTCGCATGTCGCCGCTCAAGGGGAGCTTCGCGCTGCCCTGCAGGTCGGATGGAGACCCATAGTTCTTCGCCAGGGGCACCCGCAAGGCCGTCGCTCCGGCGAGTTCGATGCGCTTGGAACAGAAGAAGGGATGGGCCTCACTGTCTGGAACCAAGGTGCTGCGATTCCCATAGTCTCCGGGCTTGCCCGTCATTAGCTCCAGGCCGTCCAGGATGCCCTCAAACGAAATGTACTGGGGCTGTTCGCCCGGCTCCAATTCGAGATCAATCCGCTCGCCGTGGAAATCGGCGTCTCCCAGCACAAACGTGAACAAGCGATACGGGTGAGGCCACGCTAGTTCGTACCGTCCATCCATGACCCACCATGCCGGAATGAGTTCATCGCGGCATTCCTTCACGCGCGTCTGCTTGAGATGCAGCGGCGTCGTGCTCGCGTTCATTGTGGGCACTTCCTGCTGGGCGGGGTCGCCGTACGCCGCCAGGAGCCGTGCCCTCGCGTCGTCCGGCAATGGCGATGGGGGAGACGCGGCGGTGCCGATCGTATTTTTCTCGAAAAGCGACGCAACCTGCGCATCCTCCAGCGCGACGTCAAACATGCAAATCTCATCGTAGAAGGATTCGGGCAGAAAGGGGCTGAAAAGTCCCGGTTGCGTGGTCTCCCACCAGGCGTCTTGTCCCCATGTGGATCCAACTACAATGCCGTTGTGGAACAATTTCATGCCATACGCGTGATCAAAGGCCACCGCCACGTGTTGCCATTCGCCATTCTTCCAGGTGGGTTGCTCGGCGGCAACCCGATGGTAGCGGTTTGCGACATCACGGATAGAAGCGCTGAAACGTCCGTCTGCATCCACTTCAACCGCGAAGAGGTCACGCTCTTTGCGGCCCCATGCAATGCTGCCCTGCATAAAGACAAAGCCGGGTTCCAACTTGTCGCTCTTGACCCAGAACGCGACGGTCCCCTGGTTCCCATGAAAGGCGCCCGCGCCCCAGTAGTGGGGCTTCTTGTGCCATTCGCCCCACATGACGGCCACGATGAGATCACAGTCGAGGCCGGACTCGTTCCAGGTGTTCTTGGAGATGGGCCAACCATTGACAATGTGAAGCGCATTCCCGAAGCGCCCGGGCTCGATGGTCAATTCGCGTTGGACGAGGCTCTCCCGGCCCAACACGCGGTAGCGCTCAGCTTGCGACACGAAGTCGCCGAGAAGTTCTGACTCGCTTTCAAAGCCGAGGTGCAAGGTGGTTCCGGAAGGTTGCGCGTGGGCTGCTAAGGCGAAGCCCCACGCCAGATAAAGGGCTAAGGAATACCGAAACGATTTTTGACGGTGATGCTGCTTCACGGAAGTCTCTCCCCTTTCCCCACGATGGATTGAGCCTCGAGATACCTGGCAAGCCAATCTCCGTGCGCTTGCGCACGCCAATCGCTATACTCCACAGGTACATTGTACCGGATTACTGCTCCGAGCCAGAACAACGAGGAGGGATGTATGCAATCCGATTTCCGGCTGCTCCAGTTCATCCTGCTTGTGGCGATTGTGGGCCTGCTTTCTCCGCCCGCGGTGCAGGCCGGCCCCTCTGAGCAGGAGACGCTCGATGCCATGAAGAAGGCCTCAAGCTTCATGATGAACACCGTTTCGTACCGGGGCGGCTTCGTGGAAAAGTACACCGAGGATCTGTCAGAACGCTGGGGCGAGGTGCCCGCCCGCCCCAGCATAATCTGGGTGCAGGAAACCGGGACCGTCAGCGTCGGCAAAGCCATGCTCGACGCCTACCAGCGCACCGGCGATGCGGCCTTCCTTGGGTACGCCGAGCGCGTGGCGAATGCCCTGATCTGGGGACAGCTCCCATGCGGCGGTTGGCACTACTTCATCGATTTCGATCCGCAGGGTACGCAGCAGTGGTACCACGACGTGCTGGAAAAGGCTTGGGGATGGGAGGAGTTTTATCACTGGTCAGGCAATGCGACATTTGATGACAACACGTCGATCGGCGCGGCCTCCTTTCTTCTGGATGTCTACGAGACCACGCAGAAGCCTGAGTATCGTATTCCCGTGGAGAAAGCCATCCAATTCGTATTGGACGCCCAATATCCTCTGGGTGGCTGGCCCCAGCGTTTTCCCCTCTCGTACGACGCTCCATTCGAAGGCCGCCCGGACTATTCGTCCTTCTACACCTTCAACGACGGCGTGATTTCCGGGTGCATACATTTCCTGCTGCGCGCGCACGCCCTGTTTGGCGATGAGCGCTACCATGATGCCGCCAAACGCGGCATGTTCTTCACAGCACTCGCCCAGATGCCCAGGCCCCAGGCTGGCTGGGCGCAGCAATACGACATGGACTTGAGTCCGGCCCAGGCGCGGAGCTATGAACCCGCTTCCGTGAATCCCAGCCAGACGGTCGAGAACATCCACGCGTTGATGAAGTACTACAAGACAACCGGCGACCGCCGGTTCCTGCAGGGCATTCCGGATGCGCTTGTATGGCTGAAGAACAGCCCGCTTCCGGAGGGTCATTCCAGCGACGGACACACGCACGCCCAGTTCCTCGAGGTGGGCACCAACAAGCCGCTCTACGCCCATCGCTCGGGGACCGGAGTCGAAGACGGTCGCTATTGGGTGGATTATCAACCCGGCAACTTCCCCGATCACTACGG
>JADLCA010000136.1 GCA_020847495.1 Candidatus Hydrogenedentota bacterium
AAATTGACGCGCATGACTCTCGCGGCGGCGCTGGCGTTCACAGTGTGTGGCGGCGCTATGGCCATCGAACCGACGCATTACGGCAAGTACGGCAATCCCGAAGAACCGGCCACGCGTCCGTACAAGGCGTTCTGGCGGGGGCTAAAAGCAATTCCGTATCAGGTGTGCCACTCCATGGATCTTGGCGAGGAAAAGGCCGGCACCTTCGGCAAACTGGAAGGCTTCCGGGGTCTGCGCCGGGGCGTGGTCGAGTTTGGCGACAGCTCCTGGTGGGGCATGGCGGGAACCTATCCGCCGCCCGTGGAGCACTTCAGCGCCAGCAATGAGTGGATCGAGCAGGACCGGCGCTTGGCCGCCTTGTGCGACTTGCCCACCACGGTGGGCGTGTTTGCGCTGGCCAGCGGAAGCAACGCGCTTGTGATGATGTTCGGCGCGGCGGCAGTGACGGTTTCACAGAGCGAGATCGACCGCCAGGCCATGACGCCGGAGCAGTTGGAAGCGAACAAGGCGGTGGCTCGCGAAACGCGCGAGCAGAACTGGCCCGCGTACCAAGTCAATCGCAACGACCAGCGGCCACATGGATTGAAGTTCGCCGGTCCCTTGAAGGTGAAGGCCGATGCGAAGAACGCCGAGAAGGACAGTCCCCTTACGGATACTCCGTACTCCGGGGACATGATCTCGAAGGCGCGCCGCGGCAAGATCGCGGAGGACTAATCCGTTTTACGAGTATCGGTGGATGATAGCCAAACACGCCCGGCCCTGTGCCGGGCGTGTTCGTTGTGATAGTGTCCTTTTTCGTGAATAGAAACTCCAAAAATCGATTCGGCTGGATGCTGCTGGCCCTCGCGCTGGTAACGGTGTTCTACGCGCTGGGGCGTGCCGATGTTATTACCGACAACGAGGGGCAACGCGCCACACCTCCCGCGGAGATGGTTCGCTCGGGCAATTATCTCATTCCCACCATCAACGGCGTGGATTATCTTGTCAAACCGCCGTTGCTATATTGGGCCATCGCGGGTCTCTACAACTTGACGGGGACCATCTCGCCATTCATTGCGCGCATACCCACCGCGTTGTGCGGGGCCCTACTAGTGATCGCCGCTTACCTGGCCTTTCGTAGGGAGGCAGGCGAACAGACGGCCCGCTGGGCGGCCTTCCTCTTGCTGGCCTCCCCCTACGCCTTGGAACGGATGCGCTGGGCCGAGTTGGATATTCCGCTGACCTTGGCCGTGTTTCTATGCGTGGCCGCGTTCCGGACTGCGGTCTTGCGCGAATCGGGCCGCGAGCGGGCGCTGTGGACCTTGGGCGCGGGACTCGCCTTTGGCGCGGCCATCATGCTGAAGGGGCCCGTGCCGTTTCTGTTCCTGTGGGTAGCGGCGGTTGCGCAGCTCATCACGCAAGGTCAGAACGCTGGCCGCGTGGTTCGAACAGGGCTCTTGTGGAGCATCGTGGCCTTGGCCGTGGAGATGGCCACGCAGGCAGCCGCGGCGCTCGCGCCCGCGCACGCGAAACTGCTGGGGACACCTGTCGAGCTGACAGCAATGCTTCTGCTTTGGACCGCCCTCGCGTGGCGCAACGGCGGGTCCGTGCGCTTGCGCACGGTGGGCACGTGGCTGGCCATTATGCTCGTGGGCGTCGCGCTCTCCGCGCCGTGGGGCCTAGCGGTGCTGTATCAGAAGGGCTGGCCTTACATCAGCGCGATGCTCCACAACCAAGTTGTAGAGCGCACGTACGTGGCCAGCCGCATCAACGGCGGCACCCCCTTCTACTTCCTCATCGCGCTGCCTGCCATGCTCGCTCCGTGGGGACTGCTGTTGCCTTTGCAGTTCTCGAAAGGGCAGTGGAAGGCGCAGCCAAGCGTCTACCACTTCGGCACGATCATGGGCTGGCTGAGTATCCTCGTGTTTTCGCTGATCGCGGGCAAGGAGTATGAGTACATCCTGCCGTGCATCCCCTTCCTGTTGTTGCCGACGGCATTCCACCTCGCGGCGGAAACGGATTCGCTGACTCAGAAATGGGTGGCGCGGTGGCTCACGGTGTGGCGCAACGTGTTTACGATCCTGTTGCCAGTGGCGGCAATTGGCGGGGCGATCTACCTCACCATCACGGAGCCTCTCCCCTCCCTCCTGCTGCTGGTCTGGCCGCTTGCCGTGCTCGCGGCCGTCGCCGGAGCGCTCGGCATCGTGACGCCCCGCGGACGCACCATCACAATCTTCTCAGCGGCCCTGTGCCTGATTCTCATGGGCCTGATCGTCCGTGATGATCGCGCGACGCGGGAGACCTCCCCGCGCGAACTCGCCCAACTCTGTGGCGACCTCGTACGCGGCGGCTACGCTGTCGAGGCGGCGAAGATATACCCTGCCTTCGCCTTCTACGCCGCAACCCCCATCCCCGTGAACATTTCTCCAGAAGACATCCGGAACAAACTCGAATCCGACGCGCCCTTCTACTACCTCATCCGCGAGAAAGACTATGAGCAGTTCCTCCTCAAGGGCGGCAAAATCGCAAACGCCAAGATCGTAGCAGGGCCGTATGGGTTCAAGAAGGACATGATGCTCGCGGGCAACGCGGAGTTGCCGGAGTAAGGAAGGCGCGCCCTCCACGCCAGACTGCTCAGGTGAAGACAAGTTCGCCCAGGGGGGCTACGGCGACGTTGGGTACGGCGGCGTTTTCTAGTTCTTCCGTTGTGAGGGCTCTCTTCAGGGCGGCGGTTGTGGCGTAGTGCTCTGACGCGAGCATCGCGCGGACTGCGTCCGCGATCACTTCTGTGTCGGAGGGTTTGCAGAGGGCGAGCAGGGTGCCGGCGATTCCGGCGCCGGTCAGGGATGCGCCGAGCGCGCCGGCTCTGTGGGCGGCATCGACGAGAAGGTCGAGTGCGGGACTGCTGGCGCCGTATGCGCCGGGGCATTCTTCGATGGGTGTGGCGCGTTGCATCAGAGCGCTGATCGACTCGTCTCCGACCTCGTATCGATAAGGTGTTCCATCGGCATTGCGGACGCGATCCCCGTCGTGTCCCCAGCGCATGAAGTGTCCCGCGCGAGCGGAATCGCGCGCGAGCAGCGCATCGGGGAAGAGGCGAGCCCGTTCGGATTCGGCGATGCCGAACAGCAGGGGTCCGCGAAGGCGGATGCTGCGGGGGCGCAGCTCTTCGGGGGCCGTACCGAAGTATTGATCGTAGAGCGCGTCAAGCTGCGGCAGGTCGTAGCGCGTGCGAAGCCCGTCAATCGGTTCTTCCTCAGGGATGCTGAGCAGCAGGCGGTACAACAGTTCTTCCGAACCGGGGCCGAGTCTTGATGGTGTGAGATCGCTGAGATAGTGCACGCTCTCAGCAAGCCCTGCGGCGGGATGCATGCGCGCCAGTTCCTGGCGCACGATCTCCATGGCCATGGAATAGGCGAAACGGTTGCGCGTGTACTCGACGAGTTGTGCGCCGCTTAGACTGCGTTCGGTATAGGAGTTGATGACGAGCGCGCACAGGTCTTCCGGAAAGGACACATGCCGGGCTCCGCTCACGTCGAGGCGGCCCGGAAGCAGGGCAACATTCACGAGCCGGCCGCGATCACCCAGCACCATCGCGGCTTGATCGCTCATTCCGCCGCGGGCGCCGGTGAACCATTCGGCCTCTTTGCCGAGCAGGATCGACGTCTCGGGATCGAGGGGCAACTCGTTGCATGCGGCCAGCGCGTGGAGCACAACCATGGACAAGGCGGTGGAGGAACTCAGCGAAGCGCCGCGCGGCAGGTCGCTCCCGATGATGCCCTGTATCCCGCGAAGTGGCGTGTCGCGCTCGTGCTGCTGCAACCGCAGCGATGCGCCTTTAAGATAGTTTCCCCAGTGACCGCGCCGTTGAAGCGCGGGGCCCTGCACGTCCGGGTGCGTGATGAAAGCATGCCAGTCCGAGGTGAACGCAGGCATGCGAGCCCACTCGGCGAGCGCATAGTGCACATCTTCGAACTGGGATTCGATGTTCGCAAGAATGAAGCGATCGTCCTCGCGCGGAGCGGCGGCCAGCAGGACTTCGCGCTGGTGGGTCATGAGGTTGAGGTAACCGCCGTGGGTGTCCACGTGCATACCGCGAAGGTTGATGCGTCCGGGGCAGCGAAACACGCGCAGGGGGATGTCGCCGAACCGTGACAGGAAGGCTCTCAGGACTTTCGCGAGGAGGCGCGTCCGGGATTCGATCAAACTGGAGTTCGTGCCATAGGAGGTCTGGAGAACGTGGATTAGTCGCGTGTCACGCGAGGCGCAAAGGGCGAGGAGTGCTTCAGCCTTCACAGATTCGTTTTCCTATATACAACTCAACCACAATAGGCTACCACATAGCCCTGACATCCCCCTCGACCCTGCGGGTCTGCCCCCTTCAAAGGGGGACCGTGTACGCGTGCCCTTCGGGCCGCGCGGTCCTTGCGCCGGTCGTCTACCTATTGGCGTCAAGAAATTCCATGAACTATAGGTATAGTATTGCACGGATCCCCCTTTGAAGGGGGTGTAGGGGGATGTTCTTCGCGGAGGGGAATGAGGACAGTCCCGGCTCCGCTTGGGACTCCGGAGATCCGGGGGTCCGGGCGGAAAATGGGGACAGTCCCGTCTCCGCTCGAAGACTCGCTCCGCTTGGGACAGTCCCCATTTTCCTGCAGACTCGCTCCGCTTGGGACAGTCCCCATTTTCCTTTACTCGTCATAGCTTGTGCGGATGTTGTGTTCTTTGGCGAGAGCGCGGAGTTCAGTGAGCAGCTCGGGGGTCTCACCCACGCGGGTCATCTCGCCTATCAGGTAGTAGATCTTCCGGAAGGCCCAGTTCCGCGCGATGTCGCGGTCTCCGCGGGCCGCTTCGGCCAGGTCCGCCTGAAAGACGACTTCTTTCTCCTTGGCGCCTGCCCGGCCGGTGAGGCGGAGCGCTATCTTCTTGTCGTTGATAGGATCGAAGCGGCCGTACACCGTCACCGCCTGACCCTTGTAGAAATCAGGCAATTGCTTTGGAAACACGTTCTCCTCGTTCACGCGTCCGAAGTCCGCGGCGCAATCGACGAGAATTGGGTCGTTCAAGCTGGAGAAGAACCGCGGCAGTTCCGTGGAGATCGCTTCGAGCTGCGGCGTGAAAGACGCCTCGCCCTTGTTGCGATACGCCAGGAGGTCCAGCAAGTGTTGATTGACCGTGCGGCCTCCCGCAAAGGCAAAAATACTGTGCCGGTTTTCATTCTGCGCGGTCAGCGCATTGATGAGCGTACGCCCATCCTTGATGCCTGTGGTAGGTTTTCCATCGGACATGACCACCACGATTCCAGGCACGCCATCCCGCGGCGGCTCACTAATCACGGGGAGGATCCCCTGGTACACGTCGGTCTCACCGCGCGACTGCACACCTGTGAGGAAGACGAGAGCCTGTGCCTTTTCCTCCGCCGTGGCATACGTGAGTGACGGGCGGACCAGCGTGGGCGTGTCACGAAAGATCACTACATTAAAGCGGTCGCTTTCACGAAGTTCCTGAATACAACCTCTTACCCCTTGGACGGTCTGATCGAGTTTGCGCTGGAGGATGCTGTTGGACGCGTCGATGATAAACGTCACATCCTTCGGCAGGGGTGTAATGGTCTCGCCTTCTTTCGGCACGATACGCAACCGGAAGAAGCCTTGGCGTTCTCCCGGCGGCACAAAGGCATCCACTTGCATATCGACGAGATCATCGATGAACTCGAACTTACTCTCTTTCTGAATGGATTCCGAAACCGGAGCGCGCGCAACGACCTTTTCGATAGGCAACTCGGGAAGCGCGGGCAATGTTTCATCTACGGGCGCACCCACGTCTTTCTCCCACTCGGATTGCCCCGCGGCGGGCGCGCCAGAAGGCGTCTCCTGATCCACAGCGGCTCCCGGGGGAGACAGTATCGGCCGCGGCGGCAGTGGATCGATCAGGAGCGCCTGTTCCGGCATCCTTTCGTCGTTGCCGCGAAGAGTTGGAAACTCGCCTTCCTCGAAGATACGCGTTGGACTGGGCGCGACCAGCCGTCGCGTCACCGCGAGGTCCTGCCGCGCGGCCTGCTGGGAAATCTCCAGGATCTTAGCGTCGACGCGCTTCAGCGTCTCCTCGTTGAGGAGCGGGTCGCCGGGCGATTCCGCGGCTTCGCGGTTCACACGTTCTTCCAGTTGGGGCACCGGGACCAACTGACTCAACAGCGAGTTCTCGGGAGTGAGGGGACCCAGATCCTCCGCAAGCATATCCGCAATCGTTCCCGGACGCGTTCCAAGCCCACGTCCAGTGTTGCCGGCCTCCGCAGGCCGCATCACTTCCGTTTCGTCCACGAGATGGACGCGAAACGCGCGCAGCAACGCAGCGTCCGCGGGCATCTTGGCCAGCACCTGAACATACGGCGCCATCACGAGCATGACCCCGTGCAGGGCCAGCGACGTGATCACGCTGAGAAGTAGCAATGTCCTTCGGCTTGCGGTAGCCATGACCTATCCCAGCTCGGCCAGGCGCTGCTTGGCCTTCCCGGCCTGTTCGCTCTCCGGATACTCCTTGATGAGTTCGTCGTAAGCCCGCCTGGCCTGGTCGGTCGCGTTCATCTTCTCAAAGCACTGTCCAGCGCGCCACAGTGACTCCGGAGACAATTCAGGGTGCAGGAATAGTATCGCGACCTGCATAAAACTGCGCGCCGCGCTGTCACAGTCGCCCTTGGCCTCGTGCAATTCACCGATGCGAAACCGGGCCTTCGCCGCCGTC
>JADLCA010000137.1 GCA_020847495.1 Candidatus Hydrogenedentota bacterium
AGATTGAGCCTGGAGCTATGCATCCCCTTCAGGGAATCTTCTTGGGGCATCTGCTGACCCCGGGTAGCCCCGCCTTCCGCAGGCCAACCCGGGGCTGCGAGTACATAGGCCCTTCAGGCCATTGCGGCGGCTCAACGCCGCCGATTCACCAGTGAGCCTGGGGACCACTGTCAGACCGGACTTTACTCCGGCCAGTTCACTCTGAATCACTGTCGACTCGCGGTAGTTCCGAAATAGAGGTGATACCAGCCGGACTTCGTGGCGGGCAGCTTTGGCGCGACTCCCTGGGTTCCACGCGGCGTTTGCCTGGACCTAAGGTCATTTGTTAAGCTCTTTCGGTTCAGGAGGCGGGTGCTAATCCTGAGTATTTCGCATTTTCCGGATGGCCGAGTGGCAGTCGGAGGAGTTCTTCTTCATGTTTATCGTACAAGATTTGATGCGCAAACACCGCCGGGTGCTGCTGTGGATCATCCTGATCCTCATCGTCGGCCCGTTCGTACTTTGGGGCGGGTCATTCGGTGCCGGTTCAGGGGGGGACAACTCCCTGGCGGGTGACGGCATCATCGTAGGCACGGGCGAATCGGTCATCACCGCGGATGAGTTCCGTGATGCCATGTACCAGGAGCGGGCGCGAATGGCCCAATTCGGCCAGGAGCCCACATTCGAGCAACTGCTGGCCAACGGAACCGCGCTGCGCGTCCTGGAATCGCTGGTCAGCCGCCAGCTGCTGATTCAGCAGGCCCATGCCCAAGGTATGGATTTCAACCAAGAGTACCTTACCGAGCGGATGAAGGAGATGCCGGAATTCCGCAACGAGAAGGGTGAATTCAATGCAAGCGCCTGGAACTCGATTATTGAACAAGGCGGCGTAAACTGGAACGCAATTTACGCGAACCTCCGGGAACAGGTCGGCCAACAGCTTTATGTGGAACGCCTGATGGCTTCGGCGCGCGTGCTGGAATCGGACCTGAAGAAGCAGTTCGAGCAAGAGAACACGAAGTACTCCCTGCGCTATGTGAAGGTTCAGCCCAAGGTTGAACCGACCGAGGAGCAGATCCAGAAGACTTACAACGACAATCCGGCCGCTTTTAGCTTACCGGAGAAACGTCAGGCCGACTTCGTGGCAGTCTCCGTCGAAGCGCCCAAGCCCGCCTTGGCGGACGAGCTGGTGCAGCGTGCCCGGGCCGGCGAAGACTTCGCGGAACTGGCAAAGCAGAATTCACTGGGCGACACGAAGGACAACGGGGGCGACATCGGCTGGGTCGTGGAAGGATTCACCTTGCCCGAGCACCAGCGGCCGCTCTTCGCGATGAAGCCCGACGAGATCAGCGAGCCCGTGAAAGGCCCGGCCGGCTACTACATCTACAAGGTCGAGGAAGAGCGGACGAGCGAAATCAGCGGTCAGCGTGACGTGAAGGCCCGCGAGATCGTGCTGCGCGCCACGCTGGACCCGGAGGAGTTGAAGGCGCGCCACGAAAAAGCGAATCAGCTTGCCGCAAAGGCGAAAGAAACCGGCGATCTTGCGGCCGCGGCTGCCGAGTTCGGACTGCAAGTCCAGCATTCAGGCGAGTTTTCGGTGAATTCCCTGACCCTTGAGGGGATCCCTGCGGACGACGCGCGCGTCTTCCGCGCCACGCTTGCCAACGTGGCTCTGAACGAGATGTCTGACGTGGTGACGGCACCCGCAAACCTGTATGTGGCGAAGGTAACCAGCTTTGTGCCGTCCGAGGTCCAGCCGTTGGACGCCGTGCGTGAGGACGTCATTCAGAGAACCATCGCCGACGCCCGGCGTTCGCCCGAGTATGCGGGACAGGTGGCCCAACTCATCGAGGACATTCAGGCCAAGGTTCACTCGGTGGATCAGATTCCCACCGAATTCCCGGATCTGGGCGCAACCATCGAGGCTCTCACTGACTTTTCGATGAAGGATTTCCGCTTCGGCTCCGGCCCGCCATGGGACCCGCGCGCCGTCATTGCCGCGGTCGGCGACAAGGAACCCGGCGTCATGGCTGGACCCGTGCAGGACTTCCTCGGCGAGACGTACTTCGTGGAAGTCGTGTCGCGCACGCCCCCCGATGAAAAAGCGTGGGCTGAGGAATGGCCCGAGGCCCAGAAGACGCTTCGCCAGATGAATGAGAACATGCAGCGCCAGGCGCGGCTCGATGACCGGCTCCGGGAGATGCGTGAGCAGAGCCCCTATCCAGTCGATCAAGAGGCTTTCATGCAGGCCCTTGGCATGAATGATCCCGCGGAAGCCCCGGCCGAAGGCGCCGAGGAGACCACGGAAAGCGCGCCCGAGGCGGCGTCTGACGCCGCACCCGACGAAACGGCGCCAGCAGGTGAGACTGCTCCCGCCGCTCCCGAGGCGACCGCTCCGGTGGCGCCTGCGGCCACCCCGGTCCCAGCGGAAAGCGCGCCCGCGGCGGAAACCGCTCCCGCCGCGCCCGCGGAAGCTACCACGCCCGCAGCGCAGTAAGAGGAGCCACAGTTCACAGCCAGCAGGGCGGCGTGTCCACAACCGGACACGCCGCCCTTTCCTTGTGCCTTGACTCGGGAAAGCCAAGTGGCGCCGCAGCCCGGTGGATGCTACACTGCGGGTTCACAAGTACATCTGCCGGACGTGAATCAAGGGGAGGCACATCGATGCAGGGCGGAGAATCTCGGCGGGCATTCTGCCAGTGGTCAAGTTCATCTTTCGCGTTGGGCGGGCGGGCTTCGCTCCTGGGCTGCAGCGCGGCGCCTCCTGCCGTGGCGCCCGCGGAAGGGGGCAAGCGTTACAAGGCCGCGTTCTCCAATGCGGGTTTGCAGTCGACGTGGTGCACCCACGGAATCGAGACGGTCAAGCGCTGGGGCAATTGGCTGGGCGTGGACATCACGGTCTACGACTCGCAGTTCAACATCGACAAACAGCGCCAGGACATCGAAGACATGGCCACGAAGGAATGGGATTTCGTGGCGATGCAGGCCTACGCCATCAAGACGCTGGAAGAACCGGTCAAGCGCCTCATTGAAAAGGGCATTCCCGTGATCGACTTCGACACGCGGATCGTGCCTGAAGGCGAGGACATCGGCTTGTGGACCTTCATGTCGCCGGATCACGAGGGGCTGGCCGAGCAGGCGACCGAGATGATGATTCAGTCCATCGGCGGCAAGGGCAAGATCGTCACACGCAAGGCGCCCTTGCGCACTCCGGCGCGCAACTTCGCGCGAAGGGATTTCACACGGTCGTCAGCAAGTATCCGGAAATTGAAGTGATCGACGAACAGCCCGGCGACTGGGACATCAACAAGGTCAGCCGGATCTGGGACGACCTGCTGGTGAAACACCCGCAGATCGACGGCGCTTTCTGCCACAACGATGACATGGCGATGGCGGCCGTGCAGGCGATTCGCCGCTCGGGAACGAACCGGAAGATCGTGTTTGCAGGCATCGACGCACAGGACCAAGGCATCAATGGCATACTCAGCGGCGACATCCTATGCTCCGGAATGAACGCCGCGGGGCGCATTCACTGGACCGCACTGATGGTCGGCTATTTCGCGTGTGCCATGGGCCAGAAGAAATCCGACGTGCCCCCGTTCATTCTCATCGATAACCCGCTTGTCACCCAAGACAATGCGGCAAGTTTCAAGTACCTGATGGCCAACTACCTGATCTAAGGAAACGGGGATCACCAACCGGGGTGCAATCGCAGCGAGGAGAATAGATCATGTTCGCGGTTTTGCTTGCCATGATGGGAGCCACGATGGGCACAGAAGGAACGATCTGGACCAACGCGCTGGATGCCCGAACCTCGGGGATTTCGGTCCCGGCCCGCCAGGAGTATGCAGTGTGGGTGTGGGCCACGGATGCCGCGGATACGGTGAGCCTGGCGGGACACGAACTCGCCATCCCCAAAGATGAGAAAAGCGGCGGACAGTTCACGTGGCGCAACGCAGGCAAGGTGCCGTTGGATGCGGGTGCCGCGCAGGTTGTGATTGCGAATCCTATCGCCGTGGCGCAGTTCTGCATCACCACGAACGCAGACCTGGTTCCTTCGAATGCGCTGGGCGATCAGCGCGTGTTCGATCAGCCGGTGACTCCGGGCGACACCCGTGCGGACATCGATCGCGGGACCAACACGCTGTTCTTCATGACGCCCTTCGCGGACCGTGCGGAATGGGAGTCCTTTGCCGACGGATTGCGAAGGCGTTTCCTCGTTGCGTGCGGCCTGTGGCCCATGCCGGAGCGCACGCCGTTGAACGCCAAGGTCTACGACGACGTCGTCCACGATGACTACATTGTCTCCAAGGCCTATTTCGAGGCACGCCCCGGCCTTCTGGTCACCGGCAACCTGTACCGCCCTGTTGGCGACGGGCCGTTTCCCGGAGTCATCTGCCCCCACGGCCACTGGGATACCGGACGTCTCGAAGACGGAGAGCGGGGCTCGGTGCCGGGCCGCTGCATCACGCTTGCCCGGATGGGCATGGTCGTGTTCAGTTACGACATGGTCGGCTACAACGACAGTTGCCAGTTCGACAAGGCCTGGGGACACGGCGGCGGCATCCCCGATGAAGCGCGCAAGGCGCAGGCCCTGTGGGGCCTGCACCCCTTCGCCGTCCAACTGTGGTCGAGCGTCCGGGCGCTGGATTTCATGGAAACGCTGCCGTATGTGAATGCGCAGCAGCTTGCGTGCACCGGTGCTTCCGGCGGCGGCACGCAGACGTTTGCCCTGAATGCAGTGGATCCGCGCGTGAAGGTGTCCGCCCCCGTCAATATGATCTCCCATTCCATGCAGGGTGGGTGTATTTGCGAGAACGCGCCCATCATCCGCTTCAACGCGTGCAACATGGAAGTCGGCGCGCTGGCCGCGCCCCGGCCCATGATGATGGTTTCGGCGACGGGCGACTGGACCCGCGAAACGCAGAATTTCGAGTACCCCGCCATTCACCATATCTATGAGATGTACGGGGCGGGCGACCGCGTGGCGAATGTTCACGTGGACGCGCCCCACAACTACAACCAGGCCAGCCGCGAAGCTGTCTACCGCTTCTTTGGCAAGTGGATACTGGGCCAAGGCGAGAAGTATGCCAATTTTTCGGAGCCGCCGTTCACGGTGGAGCCGCGCGAGAAACTCCAGAACTTCCCGGACAGCAAGCCCCCAGCGGGTTACCCCGACTACGCGACGCTGGTCGCGCAGACCATCGATCAGACGCGCGCGAAGTGGGATGCACTGTTGCCGCAGAATGCCGGGGGCTATGAGGCCTTCTCCGCCAAGGCGCGCCCCGCTCTCGCGGACATCGTGACTGCGGAACTGCCGTGTGCCAAGCAGGTGCGCGCAAAGGCCGTCTCGACTTCCAAGGAGGAGGGATACAGCGTCGAGCGCGTCGTGCTATCTGCGGACGCCGCCCAGGCGGTTCCCGCGCTCATCTATCGTCCCGCGGACAACAAGCCTACCGGGGTGGCCGTGCTGGTCCATGGCGCGGGCAAGGCGGCACTTTCCGGCCTGGAGAAGGGCGGGCCTGGCGCGCTGGTCAGCGCGCTCATGGCGAAGGGCCGCGTGGTCATGACCTTAGACCCCTTCCTCGTGGGGGAGAACCTGTCCACCATGAAAGAGACAAAGAGGCGCACAACGAACTTCCCGGATACCTTCCTGCCCACGGATACGGCGTACCGGATCCAGGACACGCTGGCCGCACTGCTGCACGCGCGTACACTCGCGCCGTGTGGCGCATCGATTGACCTCATCGGTTTGGGCGATGCGGGTATCTGGGCTCTGTTTGCCGGAGCGCTGGACGCCGGCGTGGACAAGACAATTGTCGATGCCAACGGGTTTGCCGTGAACGATGATGCCGCATGGGTGGCAGGTCCCTACATGCCGTGCATCCGTGGCATAGGTGATGTGACAACCGCCGCCGCATTGTACGGTTCGCGCGAGCTGTTGGTTGTGGGCGGCAACGATGCCTGGTCCCAGGCGGTGCGCGCGTACGCCGCGGTTTCCGGCCGCGCACCGGGCGACATCGTGACCGCCGAAACGCCCGGACCGGAAGCCCTGGCCTCGGCGCTGTAGCAAGGTTCGATGCACGGGTCCAGCGCGCCGATAGATACGTTGTTGCACGTCGCCGACCTTCACTTCTGGAAGGTCGTCGCGAATCCGCTGCGTCTTTTCAACAAGCGTTTCCTCGGAAATCTGAACGTCTGGCTGCGCCGTGGCCGCAGCTTCCCCATGAGTGAGGCCGCGCTGTTTGTCGAGGCACTGGCCGCGACAAGCGCAAACCAACTGCTGCTGACGGGCGATTTCACGTCCACCTCGCTCGACGAGGAATTCCTGCTCGCGCGGCGTTTCGTGGACGCCTTGAACGGCAGTGGCTTTGCGCTGAACCTCATGCCCGGGAATCATGACGTGTACACGTTCGAGGCCAGGCGCAATCACCGGTTCGAGCGTCATTTCGCGCCCTACGTTCCGCAGGAAGGGTACCCCGCATTGCGCCGCCTCGCCGGGGGCACGCCGTTGCTCCTTGTGCCGACGGTCTGTCCGAACTGGGTCTCCTCGAAGGGGCGGATCACACGCCAGGAAGCGGAGCAGGTGAAGCGGCTCCTCGATGGGCTGCCTCCCGTCGTGATTGTGGCCGGGCATTACCCGCTGCTGGAAAAAACGCACGGATACGAGCTGACGCGCGAACGCCGCCTGCGCAATGCGGATGCGCTTCGCCAGGTCCTCGGCGAATCCGGGCGTACAATTCTGTATGTGGCGGGTCACGTCCACCGCTTCAGCTATACCCGCGATCCGGTCTACCCCAATCTCTCTCACCTGAGCACCGGGGCCTTCTTCCACATCAATCGACGCGAACACATCCGCGGGGAATTCGCCCGGATCTGTGTTTTGGCCGATGGCTTTGAAGTGCACCGCCACACGCTCTCCGAATCCTGGTCGGATCTCGAAGTCCCCCCCGAGGCGCTGTAGCCGGCCGTTTGATGTGCATAGGCGTTCTTATAGTAAGCAGGTGCACGTGCGGGCCGCGCACGCGATGGACACCTGCCTTGGAGGGCGCGACATGCAGTACACCGAGTATGCCAACGCTGCGGACTTCCTTGCCAGAATGCGGGTCATCCTCGAAGGGGACGAATGCGCCAACAACCTCATGCTCGGTAATTGCCTGCGTCTGCTGAGTGAATCGCCGACGTTCGAGCAGCCCCCCTTGTTCGCGACCATTGAACGCGATGGGGATCTCGCGCTGGCTGCGGTGATGACACCGCCATATCCTCTACAAATCTATGTGGAGGACGGCAGCTACTCCGCCGTGGGCTTCCTGGCCGTGCAGCTCGCCAAGAGCGGGCGGCGCATCACCTCAGTGATAGGGCGCGAAAGCGTTGGCCGGGCCTTCGCCGAGAAGTGGAGCAGTGAAACCGGAGCAGCCAGCCAGACACGCGTCCGGCAGCTTCTGTATGAACTGCGCTCGGTGGTCCAGCCGGTCTATCCTCCGGGATACTTTCGCGTTGCCGAAAGCGGCGACATCGAGCTTGCGCGGGAATGGGCGCGGTGCTTCCACAAGGACTGCTTCCACGACGGAGAAACCGGGCGCGCTGTCCGTATCGCGGAGGACAAGCTGCGTCAAGGTGCGTTGTTCTTCTGGGTCAACGGCACATGTGTCTCGATGGCGGCGCGCACGCGGCCGACACCGCGCGGCGAGGCCGTCTGCATGGTGTACACGCCGCCACAGGAACGGGGGAAGGGCTACGCGTCGGCCGTTGTCGCGAGTCTCTCGCAGCGCATTCTTAATGAGGGGAAGACCTTCTGCACGCTGTACACGGACCTGGACAACCCCACGTCAAACAGCATCTATCGCAGGATTGGTTACCAGCCCGTGGCGGACAGTGTCCACATCGAGTTTGAGTAACAGTGGGCGTCAGGGAGAACAACAAGCGGGAGCATTCGTGCCTTGAATGGGATTCGACGGATCCGACGGATCGGTCCGATCGGACTAGCGTGTGTGGGACAGGCGCCCTCGCCTGTCTCTTCGCCGCGCGCCTTAATCTACTCGGGCACGCGCACGCCCAAGGCGTGCTCCCGGGCATGCACGAGCCGCGTGAGCAGCGTGTTTACGGGGCACGGAACGCCGTACCGGCCCGCATAGCGCACGATGGCGCCGTTCATCGCATCGATCTCCGTGCGGCGCCGGTGTTGAAGGTCGGCGCGCATGCTCGCATAGTGCGCGGCGGTCGGGGGAATGAGCTTCTCGAACAAGAGGCGCACGTACGCTTCGGGCGATGCGGGTTCCAACTCGATGCCCATCGCCTGCCCCGTTGCATACAATTCGAAGACGATGTCGCGGAGGATCTCCCGTGTATGTTCCGTGTCGAGCAATGCGCCGTACGGAACATCGAGCAGCGCGGACAGGGGATTCAGCGCGCAGTTGTATGCGACCTTGCCCCATAGCACGGTGCGGATGCGATCGGTGTAGACCGTGGGGAGGCCGGCGGCGTCCATGCCGGCGGCAATCTCCTGTACGCGTGAGACGGGCGTTGCCTCGTGGTAAGCGCCCACTGCCGTGGGATTCGCGATGACGGTTACTTCGACTAAGCCGGGCTGCCGGACCACCACGCCGTAGATGGCGCGTACACCTATCGTGCGCTCCCAACCCACCTCCGCCGCGATCGCTTCGGCGTTGCCCAGCCCATTCTGGTACGAGCACACAAGGGTGTCCGGCCCCGCGAGCGGCGCGATAGCCCGGGCGGCCTCGGCCGTGTTGTAGGCTTTGACGGTGATCAGGATGAGGTCGAAGGCGCCGGCTACAAGCCCTTGGGTGTCTGTGAGCGCTACGAGTTCGCGAACATGATGCTCGCCCCAGATGCCCGTGATGCGAAGCCCATCGCGCGCGATGGCAGCCATGTGCGGGTCACGGCCCACCAGGGTCACTTCGTGGCCGGCCTTTGCCATGAAGCCCCCAACCACACTGCCCATGGCCCCGGCGCCCATCACCAGAATCCGCATTCTTCCCCCTCTTGAATGGTGGCTCAAATCGTGCATGGCCTCGCCTCCAGTATAGTGCCTCTACTCGTGGCAGAGGAAGCCAATCAGGCGCGTGGATTGACCCCGCCCCGCTCCATCCAGTACCGTGGACGCGAAGTATTGACTTCCCACGCGAGGGTTTGACATGTACGTTCAATCCAGCCACCCGCAGAAGAAGCGGGGTTGCTTGTTCCGGCTATTCAAGTGGACCGCAGTGGCCGTGTGCGTGCTGCTGCTTTTCGGACTGTGCTTGTTCGGATATGTGTTCCGCGGGGCGATGTACAACCGGGTCATTGCATTTCCGAAGGAGATGGCGGCGTGGGAGGCCATCCGCGCCGATCGCACGGCGCCGGGCCTCGACGATGGGTGGACGGAGTTCCGCGGAGTTTGCCATAGCCACTCGGAGCTTTCCCACGACAGCGAAGTGCCTTTCCCGGAGATCCTCGAGGCGTGCAAGACGGCTGACATCCGATTCCTTTGCATGTCCGATCATTGCAGTGAGGGCAAGGCGGATTTCTCGAAGGGCTGGAGCGGATTGCACGACGGGGTGCTGTTCATCCGGGGATACGAAATGAGCGGGGGCTTCATGCCGTGGGGTCTGCCGCCCGACACAGTGTTGGATTGCGAGGCCGATCCCGCGGCGCTGGCCCAGCAGATCGAAGTCCTGGGCGGTGTCCTGTTCATTGCACATTCCGAAGAGGAGCGTCCCTGGCACTTGCCGCAGATTCGGGGTATGGAGATTTACAACATCCATACCGACCTCAAGAATGTTGGCCTTCCCTCGTTGGGGCCGGACATCATCCTTTCCCTGAAGAAATACCCCGAGTTGGTGATGCGGCAGATCTTTGAGCGGCAGACCGACATCCTGAAGCACTGGGATGAACTGAACCGGGGCCGCATGATGGCGGGTATCGCCGCGGGCGACGCCCATCAGAACAATGGGTTTCGCGGGTACTACACGGCAAACGATACGTTTCTGCTGCGCGCGACAAGCGACGACACGATCGGCGAATGGGATCTGAACTTCCTCACCCGGCCGCTTCTGAGCATGTTCTTCGGCTCGCTTGAACCCGGCAAGCAACTGTTCCGAATCGATCTCGACAAATATGAACGCAGCCTGCGTTTCTCCAGTACGCATGTGCTCGCGGCGGACTTGACCCAGCCGGATATTCTGGATGCCTTGAGCAAGGGACGGTCGTTTATTGCCTTCGACATGATCGCCGATGCGCGGGGCTTCGTGTACTTCGCCCAGGCGGGAGAGAGCAAGTGGGTTATGGGCGAGGAAGCGCCGCTGCAGGATGGATTAGTGCTGCGGGCGGCATCGCCCAACAACGTGCGCTTCACCCTGGTGCTCGACGGGAAGGTCATCGACACGCAGGAAGGCCGCGCGTACCAGTTCCGTCCGGGCACGCCGGGCAAATACCGCCTCGAAGCGGAGTTGTTCATCGTGGATGAGTGGGTGCCCTGGGTCTACACCAATCCCATCTTGGTCGTACCCGCACCTGCGGCTTCACCAGAAGCGGCCGCCGTGTCCGCAGTATCTTCCGAATCGTCTTCAGGAGCGTGACGAACCATGCCAACGCTTGGCGTTGTCATGATCGTGAAGAATGAAGCACAGTGCCTGGGTGCGTGCCTGGAAAGCGTTGCGTCTATCGCCGACGAGATAGTGATCGGCGACACCGGTTCGACTGACGAGACACCCGCCATCGCGCGAAGTCATCATGCCCGCGTGTTGAGCATTCCCTGGAACAACGATTTCGCGGAAGCGCGCAACCGGGTCCTCGCGGAGGCCACGAGCGATTGGCTGCTGCACCTCGATGCGGATGAATGCCTCGACCCCAAAAGTGCGCAACGAATACGCACCATCGTCGATACTGATGGCAATGGCGCGGATGCCATCGAGGTGACCCTCGCCAATTACTGCGATGATCCGCGCGCGTGGCGTTGGGTTCCGGCAACGCCTGGAAACCCCTGGGCGCGTGGGAGGTCGGGTTACATTGCGGTGAGACTCCTGCGGCTGTTCCGGAATCACCGAGGCTACCACTATCGCGAGCCCGTGCATGAGAACATCACAGAAAGCGTGCTGGAGGCGGGGGGAATCGTACGCGACGAAGAACCTATTCTCATTCACCACTACGGCTACGGAGGGAGCGGTTCGGCAAAAGGCCGCCTCTATCTGGATATCGCGAAACGCAAGGTGGAGCA